>CAMPIG010000197.1 GCA_946886255.1 uncultured Cellvibrio sp.
AATGCGTCGGTGTTGTCGGTCGGGCTATCGGTAGGGTTCAGTTCGCAGTCATCCTTCTACACCGCCTTTCGTGAAGTCACCGGACTGACCCCGGGGCAATACCGCAAACAACACGGTATCCTCACTCGTATGGACTAACCTGCTGCGTTTCTGAACTGCAAAATGATCATATTGGAACGCGCTAACCTCTTGTTTTCAAAAAGCATTTAAAAACCACATCGCAAAGAATCACCAAACATATCGATTTGGAGGTTGCTAAACCTTCGCTTGGCCAAGCTGGTGGCAGATTCACTCAAAAAGGAAGTCACCATGCCCGCCAACCTGATATTCAAAAACCTGTTAACCACTCATCCTCATTCAAGCGAACAGGCCAATCCCATACCTGAAAAAATCCCGCAACTTGAGCGCGTACAAGCCTATTACGCCGAAGCCAGTGAAGGGTATCGCGATTGGAGCAAAGGCTTGAACATGCACTTTGGTACCTATGAGTGGGGCACCAACCCATTCAATCTTGAGGCCATGCTGGAAAATACCAATCGCGCGGTACTGCAAAGCCTCAAACTGCGCGGCCAGCAAAATTATGTATTGGATATGGGGTGCGGTTTGGGAGCCACCGCTCGTTTTGCCGCAGGGCAAACAGCCGTGGCCAGCGTCACTGGCATTACGATTGCCGAGAACCAGGTGAAGGAGGCGCGCGCGTTAAGCTGTGGCGTACCCGGTGCGCATAAACTTGGCTTCCACCGTGCTAACTATCATTACACCCCTTTTGAGAGCACCGAGTTCGACGGCATCTATGCTATTGAAAGCGCGTGCCACAGCACCGAGCAAAACAAAACTTCACTGTTAAAGGAAGCTTTGCGATTGTTGAAACCTGGCGCCACCTTTGCACTGTGCGATGGGTTTATGACTGCGCAACCGCACTCCGCCTTTACACGCCTGTGTTATCAAAAAACCTGTCATCACTGGGCGCTGGGCCACTTCCCCGATTTACAGCAAGTCACCGCGCACATGGCCGAGTTGGGGTTTGTGAACATCAAGATCGTCGACCTCAGCTGGCGGGTGCTGCCCTCAGCGTTTTTTGTGCCGTGGATGATTATCAAATACGGCGTTAAGCTGCTCTGCCGGGGTGATCGCAACCCGCAACACTGGCATCACCTGCTCGCGCCTTTGTGGGGATTAGGTTTGGCCATGAATCGCAAGGCATTTGGTTATTACCTCGTCACGGGTGATAAACCTGATGTCACAACCCTGTCTGCACAAGGAGCAAAACCATGACACTGCCACCAACAATTTCACGCAAGTGGTTATGGTTTTTCAGCGGTGCCGCCTACGGCTTGTTGTTGCGCCTCGTCGTTGTATGGCTGCCACTTAACATTGATGGGGCCATGTCCCTCGCATTTTTGGTAGCTACGCCCATCGCCGTCGGTGCCATTACGCTGTTTGGTTTACGTCATAGCGTATTTACCTTACGTCACATGATTCTTTATCCCTGGATTACTGTTACCTTGATGATGCTGGGTGCGGCCATCAGTTTGCTGGAAGGGTCCATTTGCATTGCATTAATGTCGCCGTTGTTTTTATTGCTATCCAGCATCGGTGGATTATTGATGGGGTGCATCCTTAAATTCACCCAAAGACGGTCGCAACCCTTAGCCGCGTTTGCGTTGCTACCCTTTATCATCGCACTCGCTGAACCACAATTACCTAAAGCGCCGCACATCATTCAGATTCAACGCGCGGTCACCGTTAATGCCCCGGCCGATGTTATCTGGCAACAAATCGTCAGTGCCAAACAGATTCACCCCGATGAGCTGCCGATGAGCATGAGCCATTTAATCGGTGTACCTAAACCGGTTGAGGGCGTTAACCATATGGTGGACGACAAAGAAATACGTTATTCCGTGTGGGAAAAGGGTGTGAACTTTCAAGCAGAAGTGATTGAAAAAAATTATCCCCGTTTCATTCACTGGCGCTACCAATTTACAGAAAACTCCTTTCCTAAAGGATCAATGGACGATCACGTAGCCATTGGCGGTGAGTTTTTTAATTTGTTGGATACCACATTTACACTTACACCTATTAATGCTCACCAAACCACATTAACGTTAACGGCGCATTATAAAATTCATTCTGCTATTAATTTTTACGCGATCCCTCTCTCTACTGTGTTAGGTCATGATTTTGTTGCCACGATTTTGGGGTTATACCAATTTCGCAGCGAGCGAGAAGCGCAACACCTTTGATTAGCTATGTTATTTAGCAGCACATAAAGGCTGCTCAATATTTTTTAAAAAGCTCCATCGGTGGTTTGGCTATCAGAAGGGTTGAACTGGTTATTGTTTCCCGGCTCCCATACCAGTTGAGATGAAGCATTCGATTCATTGCGCTTGATACACTTCCACTCAATGCTGGTGTTTGTTGGCAGGCTGATGCCACCAGTCCATGTCGGATAAGCCGCGGGCGATAATTTTATTGCATTTGCCGGACTCCAATTTCCCAACTCGGGGATATTACCCACTGCATATACACTTTGCCCTATAACGGTGATTCCGTTGAAACAATTTATATTAACCGGCGCCAGCTTTTTTACGCTGTACTGAAAGCTCTGGTCATTAAACGTGACTTTGTAGCGGCCAGAACCCTGTATAAGATTAATAGCGATTGACTCTCCATAACCGGCAATACCATCAGCATTATCGTCACCGTAACCGATGCCAGAACTCGAACCGGGAATGTAATTCCCGGAAAGATCCCATTGGCCACCCAATTCAAATTTGAAATTGCCATTGCCGATACCGTCGTAGTAAAGATGGGTCTCTCAGGCTCAAGTAATTACACCACCCGTCCAATAAGATTCTGGCAATCCAGTCGCTCCTATTAACCGGGCGATATCACCAAACAACTGATGTGTACCTTGGGTTCGATGATCTACCTGGCCGGTACCGCAGTTAATGACACGGCCCATGGGTAGACTACCGCCGGCTCCGCCGGCCACGATAATTGAACCTTGAGAATTATTGTGAGCGGAACTGTCCCCGGTCTCGGCGAACATCACTACCAGCGTGTCATCCAATATGCCGGCTTCATTAAGTTGGTTGAGCGTGTATGCCAGGAAGGCGCTATACCATCGCGTCTGTGCATGGGCGGGCGTGTTACCAAAATTATGCGATGGGCCATGTGTTGCGTGTTCACCAGAGGGTTCGCGTGGAGTCAGGTGCAAGTTCGGCATCCGCTCCTTTGCCAACATATTCAGTTGCCAGCATTCTTCGAACGCAAAATTCGTCCAGTTGCTATGTTCGTTTCCTGCGGCTAATTGCAAAGTGGCCACTCGATGCAGACCATTCGCAAACGCGGCGACGATATTGTCCACTTGCGCCTTGGCTAGCAGCGGAAATTCCCATTTTTTTTCTATTGATAAACTGCCCGTAGCCGTATCTTCAATGGCGTTGAGATTAAAAGGAATATTTCCAACACCTACGCTGGCACGATCTTTAAGGCGCTGCAACGCGATCAAGTGTTGATTGATTTTTTCTTTACGTACCCCATCCAGGGCAGCGTTCGCTAAATCATCGAAGTCCGACAACACTGCATCGTAAACACGTTTTTGATAATCAGAAATCGGTTCTGCCGTGACTTTTGCAGCCAATTTCTGCGCAACGTCCCGTGGATTGTTATTCGGTATTGAACGTGAACCCGACGACTCATTAAACGGTTTGGAGATTACCGTGTGTCTGTCACTACCGTTACGAACCCCAAGACTCAAAACGTCTTGTTGTGCACCTGGGTTTAATTCGTTCAAGCGTTTGGCAATAAGGTGATCAATGCTCGCGCTACTGCTGTTGATATGGTAATTGCCGGTAAGTACACCTTGCTGCGCGTTGGTATGACCACCGCCATTACCACCACCCCCAGCTTCGATATCGATAAAGATATTTTTTAACACAATAATTTTGCTGTGCCACGGCGCCAATGGTCCCAGGCAGAAACTCAACTCCTGCGTGGACGACCCTATGGCAGTGACGCCCTCGGCGGGATTCCAACTTAGCGGAGGAACACCATTGGGATGGTATAGAAACAACACTCGCTTGGCGCCACCGCTTTGAGCAAAAACATTCTGTCCCAAAAGGTGGCCCGCGAAAGGCAGCAGTGCGCCAGTCCTGGCCAGGTTCATGAGAAATTTACGACGAGAGTGATTCGTTATCGAGTTCATTTGTTATTCCTCTCAAGTTAGCGGCGCATGATGAAGCTATCGTTCAATGTCAGGTCGATCAGCATGTCGCGCATACCGCCGCCGCCCCTTACATCAGCGCTGTACGAGCGGATAATGGGCTCGTCACCTTCCACTTCATTGCGCCCTACGACATAGCGATAAAACTGCCGTGAATAGCAAGCTTCAGCCTGGCCACTTTCCGCGATCAGCTCAGCGAGTTCAGCTACCGTGCTGTAGGGAATTTCAGGGCTGTTAGGGTCCAGTGTGGTCTCCGGTGAGTTGAGGCTTTTCATCACGCCCGTTCCTATCACGTCTACCACAGTGCCGTTACCCAGCGTTTCCGTCGCCCTCAACAATGCGTCGCTCCCCAGGCGTTCAAAACCAAAACCTACCCCATCAATATATTGATGGCACGCTTTACAACCGGGGTCGCTGGTATGGCGTGAGGTAGCATCGCGATTGGTATCCGAAGGCTCAAATTTCACATCAAAATTCGCCGCCGCCGGGGGTGGAAATTCCTGGCACATCAAGACTTCCCGGACAAACACACCGCGCTGTATAGGCGCTGGCCTGCTGCTGGCGCGGGAGGCAAGGAAGCTGCCGTGACCCAACACACCGGTTCCTGTGCGCAGATCCCCCGCCGCATGGAAAACTTTCTGCCAGGTATTAGCTGGCGGCACGGATGCCAAGCCGTAATACTGGGCCAGCTGTTGATCAGCGTAGGTGTAATTTGCGGTGAGAATAGTATTCACCGGCACGTTGTCCTTGATGCTCTCCATGACGAAACGAATGGTTTCTTCCTTGAAACGCTCAACCAATGTCGAGTCACTGATCGCATTGAAGCCGTATTTATTGTTAATCAACCAGCCCTTGGCGAAGCGACGCAAGCCGCGTTCAGCCCTAGGATCAGCTAATAAACGTTCAACCTGAGCCTGAATAGTAAAATCGTTACCCGCTGCTGCGTCCAGAAGCAGCTCGTCTGGTGCTGTAACCCAGAAGGTATAGGAAAGTAAGGTAGCGATTTCATAGTTGCTCAAGCGATACAACCCGGATTCAACATCCTGCACGCCCATCTCCGACCGGTACATGAACTTGGGAGAGATCAACAGCGCTTGCAAGACACCACGACCGCCATCGGCGTCCTGATACAAATCGACGTAACGCGTCACTTCTACCGTGGTCAGCGGGCGACGGAAGAGTTTCCTGCCCAGATTGGTAACCACGCAGGTCACATCGTCGCAGCCGCTGACCATACCCATAAATCCTGTGCTGGTGATAATCAGATCGGCAATATCTTCCGCCACCATCTGATAGCCGAGGGTGCGGTCATCATTCAGCGTTAAGGAGGAAGCTGTGTCGTAATTTCGGACGGTTCCGTCCGCAGGAACAGGGGATAACACATCGGCAGCGAAATTCAGACCAAAAATGTCGCGCACAGTGTTGAGGTATTCCTCGCGCGTCAGCAAACGCAAGTTACGCGCATCCAGGCTCACGCCGGTTTCACAGGCTGAACCTTCACAGGACGGAGCGGCCCACGCATCTGCCATGATCATGCTGGCGATGTCATAGGCGCAGCCACCCGGCTGCATGCCGGAACACTGCGCGCTATTGTCCATCGGCATGTAGTCGTTGATGTACTGGGCCAACAGTTCTACCGTCCAGGCGCTGCTCTGGTGCAGGTCGTCCAGGGCTTTAGCCATACCGCCAGTGCCGTTGGTGCCGTGGCAGCTGGCGCACTGGCCGGTAAATTGAGCGCGGGCAGCGCCGTGGCTGTCGCCTTCGAACAGCGCCTGCAAGGCCACGCCATGTGCCGGCACCACCAGTTTCACCACCGGCTCTGCCGGATCACTAAAGACATAAGGTAAGCCGTCCCCGGTCCAGCCGCTGAATGTCGTGCCGTAAGGTGCTTCGTCAGCGGTGACGGTCACTACCGTGCCAGCGGGGAAATCGCGGGCGTCATCCGGCGTACTGCCACCCATCACCGACAGTCGGTAGAGCGTGGAGTTGGCAGGGCCATCGGGATTCCAGGATGTCCACACCTTGGTGCCAGCGTTGAAGCTGGACGATTCGCTGCGGGTGTAGTCGTCGGTTTGGGTGCCATTGCCATTGTTGAACACAACGTTGATGGAACCATTGTTCAGGTACTCCGGCGCTACCGCAATCGTCCAGTAGCCATCGGCGTCCGGCCCGGTCATCGCCGTTCCCGGCCAAGGTACCACCTCCCGGTTCGCCCCGTTTACCACCGTCCACAGATAAGCCCGAACATTGGTCCAGTTGCCGGTATTTTCAAAGCGCAGATGTACACCGGGCGTGGCACCTTCAATGGTGAGCGTGCTGGTCAGGTCCTGATATCTAGCCTCTACCACAGCCGCGCCCGCTTCGAGCCTGGTTAACAGGCCGCCAGCGGAAACCGAGGCCACGTCGCTGCCACTGGCCATGCGCCAGGACACCTGACCAAATAGATTGGTACGGCTGCCGTCCTCACGCAGACCGTAGGCCACCAGTTGCTGGCTGCTGGATAAAACAATCGTTTCCGGCGCGATGGCGATCCCCGTGATGGACGCCGCCGATGAGGAGGAGCTGGAGCTGGAGCTGGACGCGTTGCTCACGGTCAGGCCATCAATCCACTGGGCGAACTCCAGGTCTGCAACCGGGTTGGTGTAGAAGGAACCCTTGGGCATACGATTGCCATCGGTGGTCTGGTAGATGTGGACCAGGCTGTTGCTGTGGTCGCCAGGGAACACCCGTTTGGTGGCACCGCTGCCACCTTCGTTGATCAAGCGCATCTGAGTCAGCGGTGTGTCATAACGCATGTCCATAAAGCTGCTCGCATGGCAGTGGGCGCAGTTGGTGTGCAGGTAGGCTTTAACGCGCGCCGTCTGGTCTGAGTCCGCCCCATCCAGCTCCGCAAAAGCCTCGTAGCTGGCGGCGTTGCTGATGCCGTCGGTAAAGAGTCCGATGCTGTTGAACAATTCCAGCTGGTTATCCGCCACGCCGTGATAGTCGAAGTCGCCGTTCAGCTGGCGGGTGTGCAGGCCGAGGGGATTTTTGCTGCCCACGCCTTGGTGGCAGGAGCCGCAATCCGCACCGGTCTGGACAATGCGTTGGCGGTTATACAGGCTGCCATCGGCGACGGTGACTGACTCTTTCACCAACTCCGCATCGGTGCCTGCCGCATTCCAGCGATAATTGGCGGCCTGCCAGCCGCTCTCCTGCCGGAAGAGTACTGCGGTGGTAAAGGCTTTGGCGGGATTGTTGGCGGCTTCTACGCTCAGGTGTTTCACCAACACCGTACCTACCGGCAAATCCCACACGGCGGTTGGATCAAAGCCGATGTCGGCGTCGTTGGGAAGTGCAATGAAGTGCCGTGTTGCCGCGCCATCAAACCAGCCTTGCATATTGACGCCGTATTCAATGACACCGTGAGCAGGAATCAGATTTGTCAGGTCGGCAAATAAACCGGTGGCTGACAATGTGGCAGGAATCTGCGCCGCGTCGGAATTGTCATCGAGCATCTTGTAGATGGACGCCAGGCCGCCGTATTCCGTTTGATAGGTAGTAACCAGTACCGACTCCCCCGCGATATCAGTTCCAAAGGAAGCGATATTGCCGGGAAAGACTTCGCTCACCACCTCCTTGGCTGCTTCCCCGTCGGTCATGGACCAGATGCGTTTGGATACATAATCGCCAAAGATGAACTTGCCCTGGAGAGCCGGCAGACTGCTGCCGTGATAAACGATGCCGCCGATAATTGACACGCCCTGGCTACGACCATAGCCTTCGCGGGGCGGCTCGAAATCTGTGGTGCAATTCCTGGCGGGGTCGCCGCCCAGATCGCCACGGTTGGTCGTGCCCTCGCAAATGGGCCAGCCGTAGTTTTTGCCTTTTTCAATCAGATTCACTTCTTCAAAACCCTGCTGGCCCACCTCTGTTTCCCACAACGTATGGGGCGCTTGCGAATCAAAGCTCCAGCGCCAGGGGTTGCGATGGCCGTAGGACCAGATCTCCGGCCGAAAGCCCTCAATTCCCACAAAAGGATTGTCCGCCGGTACCTCGTAATACTTACCGTTCACCGGCTCTGCCAGGGGTTTGATGCGAATAAACGTACCGCGCAAGTTATCGGTCTGCTGAGCGCTGTTGTTAGTGCGCGGGTCCTGGGGATAGCTGGTGATGGCGCTGTGACCGTAAGCCCCGTCGCCAATCCCGAGGTAGAGATAACCTTC
>CAMPIG010000198.1 GCA_946886255.1 uncultured Cellvibrio sp.
CCTGTGGCAAGCCGTGGTGGATGCGTTGGAAACCGGGGGTTGGCTGGCTGATGAAGCCGCCGTCTATATTGAGTCAGGACGCGAGTCGGTCTACCAGGTGCCGTCTAACTGGACTCTGCATCGCGATAAGCAGGCCGGACAGGTGAGCTATCGGCTGTTCTATCGTTTTCATCCCGCTTGACTCAGCCCTCAGGTTGCAGGGAAACAAACTCGCTGTACAACCCTGTGTTATCGAAGGCCGCGACCTGAAATTCGTGCCGTCCTTCCAACCATTCGATGTAATAATCCGTCGTCCAGGGGTCTTCGATGATGACGGAAATATATTTCTGCTCAGATTCCAGCCGGTAACGAAGCTCGTAGCCACCCAATTCCGTAATATCCAGTTCATCGCCGTTTTCGCGCTGAACCGGTGGCGTCCAGCTTAAGCTGACCGGGCCTTTAATGTCGGTAACATCGGGATCAACGCCGCTGGGTGGTGGGGTATTGGCTCCGCTGTCACTGCCATCTTCGCCCCCGCCGCAGGCGCCCAGCACCAATGCCAGGCATAAGGTGATTAATAGGGTGACATGCCGCCAGGGCTGCTGACAGAAAAGGGAGTTGAGGTTGTCCGCGTGGTTCACCAATGGTATTCCTTTTTATGTTTCGAGGTATGTTTTCGACGTTCTTCTGTCTGACATGAGCAGATGGAAGTATGTGCGACAGGTAACATATAGCGTCTGCTGGTGGCGGTCAAATGGCTAGTCGTTGATGCGCGTGTGAAGCCGATGAGTGGATAACGGCGGATCGCATGGCTGGGCTGGTTGCACGGGATAGCTGGCCAGTCCACAGTGAATTTTGTACTATCTGCGTCCCGCTGCACGGCAGCGACCGAATCGAGATTGGCTATGCGTACTGTTGTTTATCCCGGCACTTTTGACCCCATCACCAACGGCCATATCGATCTGGTGGAGCGTGCCTGCCGGCTGTTCGATAAAGTCATCGTCGCGGTCGCGGCCAGTAGCCGTAAAAATCCGCTGTTCACCCTGGATGAGCGCGTAGAGCTGGCCCAGGAAACCTTGAGTCATTTGCCTAATGTGGAAGTCTGTGGGTTCGATATTTTGCTGGTAGATTTCGTGCGCCAGAAAAGTGCCCAGGCCGTCCTGCGCGGTTTGCGTGCGGTATCGGATTTTGAATATGAATTTCAGCTAGCCAATATGAATCGCGCGCTGGAACCGAAGATGGAAAGTTTATTCCTGACCCCTGCCGAACACCTTTCTTATATTTCGTCATCCATCGTGCGCGAGATTGCTCTGCTCAGTGGCGATGTCGGTAAATTTGTTGCCCCGGCAGTTGAATCGGCGTTGGTAAAAAAGTTCGCCCGCAATTAACCCCTCAAAACACTCAATGCTGCTGAATATGGTTATTTCTGGCAGTTCGTGCAATAGACCGTGGTGCGATCATTCATGCGAATTTCTTTGAGTGGTTTGCCACAGATCATACAGGCTTCTCCGCCGCGACCGTAGACTAATAATTGTTGTTTAAAGTAACCGGGCTTGCCATCCCCGCCGACAAAATCCCGCAGCGTTGTTCCGCCTTGGTCAATCGAACGTTGCAACACAAATTTAATATCGCGTACCAGGTCCTCACAGTTTTTGCGGGTCAGGGAACCCGCTTTACGCGTCGGTTTGATACGCGACATAAACAGGGATTCATTAGCGTAAATGTTGCCGACCCCCACGACGACCCGACTATCCATGATGAACTGTTTGATGGCCTGGTTGCGCCGCCGTGTGCGTTGAAATAAATAGTCCGCTGTGAATTCTGCGGTTAACGGCTCGGGGCCTAAATGCATCAAGAGCGAATGGGTCAGCGGATCGCCTTCCAGCCACAGCAGGCAACCAAAACGGCGCGGGTCGCAATAACGCAAGACGATATTGCCGAAGATTAAATCAAAATGGTCGTGTAGTTGCGGCGCGTCGGCGGCGTTTACAATGCGCAGGCTGCCTGACATGCCCAGGTGAATCAGCGCGTGGCCGTGGGCAAACTGTAATAATAAATATTTTCCCCGACGGCTGGCTGCCAGCAATTTTCGGCGCGCCAACAAGGTGGTTAATTCGGCGGGAATCGGCCAGCGCAAACTGGGCTGGCGCACGACCAACTGAGTGACCTGGCGGCCGAGGATATGTGGGGTAATACCACGCAGGGTTGTTTCAACTTCGGGTAATTCGGGCATAAATAATATTCACCGTCATTGCTGGACGGCGCACTATAGCATTCAACACCTTATAACCAGAACTTACTTCAAGTGCGAAGCGTCCTCACAAATTATTAGATGGCATTCCTTACATCCTTCTTCGCCACCGTGTGGGCAGTTTTTTGTAACGCACTGATTTCTATAATTTTTATGTAATTGGCTTGGGAATTGCTATTTTGCACATGCGATTCAACAGCATCGTTTTTCGACAAGGACGTCTTTTATTTTTTAGGAGCCCCCCCAGGTGAGCAACAGAAATTAATTACTCACTGCATTGATCCGCAACATCAGATTCAATTGATTAACGACCAATTGAAATTCTTCGAATTGCCGTTCTGTCATTACCTTACCTGCCCCATCCGCATACACCACAGCAATAATCCGTTTATCAATCTTTAATCCGCCCAGCATGCAATCGCCACTCGGAATAAACTTGCGTAAAACGCCCGGGGGCGTAGAGTCCTTGGTCGATTCGTGCCACAGGGGATGTTGCGCACGTAAAAATTCATGCAGCAATTCGCCCTTATGCAAGCGTTCCAGCTCTATTCGGCCATCTTCTCGCCAACGATTCGTGCCGTTGCCGGCAATATAGCGAACATCGAGGCATTTACTTTCGTAATCCATCATGGCGATAGCGGCCCTTTGCATGCCTGCACCTTCTTGTAACGCCAGCACCGCACACTGCATCACGGCGGACATACTTTCACCTTCGATCATCAGCGTGTGCATCTGATTAAGGTATTGCGACAACTCATATCCGTTAGGTTGACCGGGATGTTTTGCTTCGATGGCATCACGTTGCGGCAGGGCTTTTAACAAGCTTTCTGCACCGTAAGTTTTGGCAATCACGGAGGCTTCTTCAGCCATCAGTAAAATTTGTTTGTGCGCATCTTCTATCGATATTTCGCATTGTTCGCTGATCTGTTCACACAATTGCACCATGCGCGTATGCTGCATGCCTTTGTGAATATGCAGGCTGACTTCATTGCCGAGATTGACTACGTGCGCCATCAAGCTGTGTTTCCCCTGGCGGTCGCAGGCTTCGGTGACCAACTCGCCGAGGGACCATTCGCGAATCAGTGATTTGTTTAGGTGATGAATATCCACGCCCAGATATTCCATGCTCAATCCCAGTTCATTTTCCGGATGCAAATCCCGCGCAACAATAAATTTTTCCCCTGCCTCGCGCCCGGTGGAAAGAATGGCCAATTCGCCGATGTGGCGCAGCAGTGCGGCAATAAAAACCTGTTCCTGCTTTTCGCCGCTCAGGTAAGGCACCATCGCACGGGCTTGCACGGCAGCATGAAAGGATTTTGCCAATCGCTGGATCAACAATTCGCGCGGCTTACCTTTGAGAAAGCTGTCGATCAAGGAGCTGGCCAGGGTGATATTTTTTAAGTTGATGAAACCGATTTGCACAATCGCACGAGAAATAGTTTTGATGGGGGTGAAGGAACGGTTGTAGTGGACCGAATTGGCGATCTTGAGTACTCGCGATGTCAGGTCTGCATCGCGCAAAATTATCTGGGTGAGATCGTGAGTTGAACTTTGGTTGTCGTCGCTGAGTTCACAGATGGCTTTGACAACGGAATTCAGTGTAGGCAAATCCTGGTCCGACAGCACGCGCATCCACGCCTGCAGTCCGCGAATATCGCTCATTGTTATTATCCTGGGAGAAGATGGGTTCTCTCAGTATAGATGGGCCTGGCAAAAATGCTGTGCAGCGTACGGGTTTCGTCAATCCTCATATGAGCTTTGGTTTTGTTTCAGTTTTCAATCAGCGGCTTTTTGCATAAGTCGCTGATTTTTTCACCAATCAATTCAGCGGCATCGTTGAATGGCATCAGCACCCGGTCAGCACCGTTTTCCTGCAGGGTGCCGGCATCTTCTGAATGGTGGGCGGTCACCACAATCTTGCCTTCAAATCCAGCGCGCTGTAGGGTTTTGAGTAGCGCCATGTTGGCATGCACCATGGGAACACTGCTGATAACAAAACGGGTATGTTTAAGCGGGAGTTGCTCGGCCAGCTCAGGATCTTCCAGGTCGCCGTATTGCGTGTCAACCCCTTCTTCTTGCCAACGTTTAATCAATTGCGGATCAAAATCCAGCGCAATAATGTTCAGGTTCTGCTTTCTCAATTGCCGCACGATGTTGCCGCCGTAGCGTCCGAGCCCAAAGATAATTGCATCCACTTCGCGCTCTTCATTGCGTCGTGCCTGTGCTTCGCGAAACGGATTTTTGCGCTCAAAGATGTCGAGTAACGGCGAGAGTTTTTCAAACAAGGGATGCGAATAGATAATCATATAGGTCGATAAACCGATGGTGACCAACCCTACTAATGTAATTAGCCCTAACACGTCATCATTGATATGGCCGATGCTGATACCCAGGGCAGCGAAGATTAATGAAAATTCGCTGATCTGCGCTACCGTCAGGCCAGCGAGAAAACCAGTGCGTTTGCGGTAGCCCATCAAACCCATGATGATCATAACGATCACCGGGTTGCCGATCAGTACAAATAATGAAAGCAGCATCGCTGGCCAAAGTTGTTCGCCGAGCAATGAAAAATCCAGTTGCGCACCGAGGTTAACAAAGAAAAATAATAAAAAGAAATCGCGAATGCTAGTGAGACGACCGCTGATGACCTCGCGGTAATGTGTTGATGCCAGAGACACGCCCGCGAGGAATGCACCCACCTCGCGACTGAAACCCGCGAGCTCGCTGCCTGCCGCCATGGCCACCGCCCAGGCGATGGCGAACAACACAAGCAATTCCTGCGAGCTGGCCAGGAACCGCGTCAAGCGAGGCCAGACAAATTTCATCATCAAGCCGGTTAATATAATCAGCGTGATGGCCTTCAGACTCATCAACGCAATAATCTTCAACAAGCCATCGTCCGTGTTCTGGCTCATACCGGACAGAGCGATCATCACCAGGATCACGACGATATCCTGCACAATCAAAAACCCCACCGCAATCTGACCATGCAGTGAATCAATTTCTTTTTTATCGGAAAGCAATTTGACGATGATGATGGTGCTGGAGAAGGTCAGGGCAATGGCAATATAAAGTGATGCCATCACACTAAAGTCAAGCGCCAGTGCAATTAAAAAGCCGAATAACGACGTAAAGATGACTTGCCCAAGGCCAGTGGATAATGCGACCCAGCCAGTGGTGCGAATCAAACCCAGGTCCAGTTTCAAGCCCACCACAAACAACAAAATGGCAATACCCATATCGGCCATTAAATGAATTTTGTCGGGCGAAAAAATCATATCCATACCCGCCGGTCCCGCCAAAATGCCCAAGGCAATAAATGCAACGATCAGGGGTTGGCGCAAAAATTTGGCGGCGACACCAAACAGTGCCGCCAGCAGCAGGAGCAGGGAAAATTCGACAAAAGGACTGTGGGCGATAACGTCAGTGTCCATGGCATTTGCTTGCAGGAAAAAGTTGTCGGGAGTATAGCTGACGCCGGTTCAGGTACGTTGTTTCAGATCAAGGGTTTATGCATATTCATGCTCGCGAATCACTTCCAGAAATTCGTCGCCGAAGCGTTCCAATTTACTGTCGCCGACGCCGGAAATATCAAGCATCTCGCTGGGCGTAAGCGGACGCTGTTCGAGCATTTCACGCAAGGTGGCATCGTGAAAGATAACGTAGGGCGGCACACCGTGTTCTTCCGCAACACGCTTGCGACAAGCGCGCAACGCGAACCATAAACCTTCATCTTCCGGGGCCACGGCAACGGGTGCGCGGCGGGTTGCGCTGGTCGCGGTGGTTTTGATGTCGCGGCGCAGTTGAATGGCTTGCTCACCGCGCAATACCGGGCGGCAGGCGTCATTCAATAATAAACTGCCGAAGCCGCTGGCATCCACATCGAGGAATCCGCGCGCAACCAACTGACGAAACACAGAACGCCACTCATCTACACTCAAGTGTTTGCCTATAGCGTAGGTGGATAATTTATGGTGATCAAAATTCAGAATTTTTTCATTGTTGCTGCCGCGCAAGACGTCGATCACATGGTTGGCGCCAAAGCGTTGTCCGGTGCGATAGACGCAGGAAAGCGCCATACGCACTGCTTCTGTCGCGTCCCAGGTTTGCGCCGGGGTTAAACAGGAATCGCAGTTGCCGCAGGGTTCGTCAAGGTTATCGCCAAAGTAACGCAGTAAGGTTTGCCGCCGGCAGCTGGTGATCTCGCATAAACCGAGCATGGCTTGCAGGCGTTGCTGTTCTTGCCGCTTGAACAATTCGTTGCCTTCGGAGCCGGCCATCATCTGACGCAATTTCACTACGTCTTCGAGACCATACAATAACAATGCGGTGGCTGGCTCGCCATCGCGTCCGGCGCGTCCGGTTTCCTGGTAATAGGCTTCGATGCTTTTGGGTAAATCCAGGTGCGCAACAAAACGCACATCCGGTTTATCGATGCCCATGCCGAACGCAATAGTCGCTACCATGATGATGCTGTCTTCGCGCAGGAAACGCCGCTGATTTTCGGCGCGCAGGCTTGCACTTAAACCGGCATGATAAGGCAAGGCATTAAAGCCTTCACCGCACAACCAGGCAGCGGTTTGTTCGACTTTGTTGCGCGACAGGCAATACACAATGCCCGCGCTGTCTTTCTGTTCGTCGCGCAGAAAACGCAACAATTGTTGGCGTGGATTGTTTTTTTGCTGGATGCGATATTGAATATTCGGTCGATCAAACCCGCTGATAAACTGCTGCGCATTTTCCAGGCCCAAGCGGCCAATAATTTCCTGGCGCGTGCGTACATCGGCGGTGGCGGTGAGTGCGATGCGTGGCACGTCGGGAAAGCGTTGCTGCAAGATATCCAGCTTTAAATAATCGGCGCGGAAGTCGTGGCCCCACTGCGCCACACAGTGAGCCTCGTCGATGGCGAACAAAGCAACGCGGGCGTTGTCCAGCAGGTCGAGCATGCGATCTTGCAGCAGGCGTTCGGGTGCGACGTAGAGTAAATCCAGTTCGCCATTTTGCAGTGCCCGTTCGGTTTGCCAGGCTTCTTGCGGCGATAAAGTGGAATTTAAAAAACCGGCGCGCACGCCGAGTTCATGCAGCGCGCTGACCTGATCCTGCATCAACGCAATTAACGGTGAAATGACTACGCCGGTACCGGCGCGCGCCAAAGCAGGAATCTGATAGCACAACGACTTGCCGCCACCAGTGGGCATCAACACTAATACATCATCACCGGCAATTAAATGGTTGATCACCGCTTCCTGTGTACCGCGAAAGCTGTTGTAACCGAAGGTGTGTTCGAGAATAGCGTGGGGTGTGGTCATGCATCCTTACCTGACACTGGAGTAATAAACATCGTCATCATTCTTTGGAGATCTCATCCACCATATTTTTACTGGTGTTTTCAAAGCGCGTGCGGTCTAACAGGTTTTCACTTTTGGCAACAACCGTAGACACCATGGCATCGCCGGTGATATTCACGGCGGTACGAATCATGTCGAGCAAACGGTCGACACCGATGATCAAGGCAATACCTTCCAGCGGCAGCCCCACTTGATTTAAAACCATCGCCAGTGTTACCAGGCCCACGCCGGGAACACCGGCGGTACCGATCGACGCAAGTGTGGCGGTGAGAATCACCAGCAGGTATCCGCCCAGGCCGATATCGATATTGTAAGCCTGCGCAATAAATACGGTAGCCACGCCTTGCATGATCGCGGTGCCGTCCATATTGATGGTGGCGCCGAGGGGAATACTGAAAGAAGCTACTTTGTTGTCCACGCCCAGATCATTTTCGACGGTGCGTAAGGTGATCGGCAAGGTGGCATTGCTGGAGGCAGTACTGAAACCGAAGACCATTACCGACCACATCTTGCGGAAAAAAATTAATGGGTTTAAGCCACTGAGCAACTTCAGCAACAAGCCATAGACGCCCAAACCATGTAAAAACAGAACCAGCAGTACTGTAAAAAAGTACATCGCCAGATCTACTACGGCATCAATGCCCAATGAGGAAAATAATTTAACCAACAAACAGAACACTCCGTAAGGGGCGATGTGCATCAACAACAACACCATCTTGATCACAACCGTGTTGAGATCATTGAAGAACGCTTGCAGGTTTTGCGCCGCAGGCGATTCGCTGCGCGAGATGGCAATACCGAACAGCAGGGAAAACACAATCACCTGCA
>CAMPIG010000199.1 GCA_946886255.1 uncultured Cellvibrio sp.
ACATCAAAACGCAGAGTGAGATCTGCCCATCTCCATGTCGGCCGGAGCCATCTCGATGGCTCTTGTGCCCCTTTTTTCGAAGCGATTTACCCAGTGGACGATATTGACGTTCTCTTGGTAAATCGCTTCCAGGTCGTCGTTTGCGCATCACGAACCGATGCGCGCCCTGGTACGCGTTGCGTGCACTGTTGTTCCATGTGGTTTGCCGCCAAGGCGAACCCTTTAAGTTGTTTGAATCCAGACGATTTAAACGGTTTGCTGAACCCTCGATTGTGCTGCCAGCGAGCCTAACCGCTGATGACCTCATTGAAATAGCGCAACTTCTCGCGCAATCTCGCCTGCGCGAGAAGGAGCACTTTACCTCGCCAGAATTGGTGGGGGATTACTTCACGGCGGCCATGCGAAGTTTGGAACAAGAGGTCTTTGTCTGCTTGTTCCTGGATAACCAGCACTGCAAGATTGCTTTCGAAACACTCTTCTATGGCACCATTGATGGTGCGACGGTTCATCCCAGGGAAGTAGTGAAACGTGCGCTTCAATTGAATGCGGCCGCTGTGATTATTGGACACAATCATCCGTCAGGCGTGTCAGAGCCGAGTCAGGCAGATAGACGCATCACAGAGCGCCTGAAGCAAGCACTTGAACTCATTGATGTGAGAGTGCTCGATCATTTCGTCGTGGGTAACGCCGGTTATACCTCGTTCACTCAGCGCGGAATACTGTGAGGTATTCTGATGAAGAACGATCATGCCCGACAGTTCCTGCAGGTCTTCAATAATACCGCTCGGTATCATCATCGCTATGAGGTATTTCGTGATTTCGTCACGATGGCCGGACTAGCCATTCAAAACGCCTTCCTAAAATCCGAGAAAATTGAACAGGAATACATGAGTATCGTTAAGCGGTACGAAGGACCCGATGTGACCCAAATGTCTCATTTGCTGGCCGTTGTTGTACAAGGCCTGGAAGTAGAGCACCGGGAATTTCTGGGCAGTCTGTATATGCAGCTCGACTTCGGTTCACAGCATATCGGTCAATTCTTCACACCCTACGACGTGTCCAGGATGATGGCAAAGATGTTGATGACGGATAGGTGTAGCGAACTGGAGCAGCGCGGATATATACGGCTCAGCGAGCCGGCATGCGGTGCGGGCGGAATGGCCATAGCGTTTGCTGAAGCCATGCTGGAGCAGGGATTAAATCCTCAACAGCAGCTCTGGGTCACTTGTATTGATCTTGATCCTGTGGCGGCCATGATGTGTTACATACAGCTGTCGCTTTTAGGTATCCCAGCGGAAGTCATTATTGGCAATGCGCTAAGCCTGCAAACTACGCGAACGCTGTACACGCCGATGTACTACCTCGGTTATTGGGCTCTAAAAGGCCCGGTCACCGAATAATTTTTTGTGTGAAACAATCAGGTATCAGCAATATCGCTTTGCTGATTTCGTCCCCAACCGGAGGCATCCCCGGTTGGGTGATGCCTCCTTATTTTAAAGGTAGGCATGTATGAACAATTCAATTTATCAACGTAATTTCAATCAATTTGTCGCATTAAACATTTGCGACGAACACGGCAATTTGCGGCCCTGTGGCAAAAGCAAATCACGTGGCTATATGGACCTGGTCTATGAACGCCTGCCTATGATTGATGATGTGAATGGATTGCCAGTCCAGGCGATATCGATTGCCCACTATGTCGAGATGAATGGTGATCTCTGCCAAGATCCGGAGATGGTAGTGTTGGTCAACGTGAGCGATCGAACGGCCGAAGCATACTCTTTTCAACAGGCCATGCCGCCGATCTATCAGTTTCTTGAAACCTGGCTGGAGAACCTGGTTAACCAGGGGTACGGCGTTGAGTGGTTTGACTGTCAACATTAAATTATGGCGACCATCTGGTCGCCATAATTTTTCCTATATAGCTTAAGTCCTTTCCTTTTTTAGTCGTTCAATTTCGTCTAGCAATTTAGGAATATCTTGTCGTGCATGAGCAATAAAATCATAGTCAGCCATCGTGGCTCCGGTTATTTCTAAATCTTCGCCACGATCAGGAGCACCCAATGCGCCAGTCATAATAAAGTCAGAGCCACTGGTATGATCTCTTCCTTCAATATAGACCGTCCAAGGTCCAGGGGTCGCTGCCTCACACCGATGCTTAATTTCTAGAATTTCGTCTTCTTTCAATACAGGTCGTTCCTCAATCATTCATGTAAATTCAAATGATATTTGCCGCGCAACAGTGAGTCCTCCTTCAACACTACACCTGCCCATATTCTTATCCCGCCATCCCAAAATCATCGTTGTTCGGCCCAGGCAGCGAATGTCGCCCAACCAAGAAGCGAAAGCCCCCCCACTGAAAAACTAAATCAGGTTGAACAAACAAAAAGATCCGTTGGGAAATCCTGGAGGCCTCTTCTAGAAATAAAATAACCGCCCGGAGGCGGTTATTAATATTGAGAACATATAGGAACTTTGGTGTCAGCAGTCGATAATTTTGTAGCACTCCTCGCTTTCTCCCCGAGATAGGTATTCTAAAGATAATTCGCGACAAATTTTCCTAGTCTTTCGGGGTTCGACTTTAATGGCCATGCATAATTTATCGCTGTTTTAGCGTCTAATATATCTGCTCCGTAAGCATCTCTAAACGAGCTACGCAAATGCGGCGTCGAAAAGTAACAAAATGCTAAGTCACTGTCTCGATCGCCGAAGATGCACCAGTCATACTTCATTGTTGAAACGAATATTCGATTCGAATCATCCATGATGCAATCAGGTCTACCCCCGCCCGCGTACTCATTTAATGCGTTAAGAAAATCTTCCTTTGTGTCGCTCAATGTCGATTTCAGCGCTTTGAATTTTTCGATTCTTTCGACACCGTATTCATCTGGAGATGGATCTAAAACTACATAGATAAACTCAGAAACATCTATGGCACGAAGAAAATCCTGAAGATGATTAAAGAAAAGACTCATTCTGAGCTCGTTAAAAGTCAAAAAGATTTCCTTATCTGAACCCGGACGCAAAAGCGCGTCCGGGAAACTTGCAGATATGTTAACAAGTTTTTTTGCTTCTGAAACGATGCCTTCGAACTCCGCTTCGTATGTGATGAACTGCATTATCCCTCCTTTTTAAATCGAATTTTTCCTACCGTTTCACTCCCACGAAATATCTCTCCTGTAGGACCATCAGTGCTATCAGAGAATCCCCTTGTGGTATATTGCTTTTTTCCACCTCTAGAGAATATATAAACTGGCCCTTTTTTGGTATTGCGTGTCTCCACGTCGAAGCCGTTATCCAATAGATGCCTATTAAACTGGTCCATTGTCCAGTCTACGTCATAATTTTGTTCCTTAGCACCTGGGTTTGAAGCATCTCGTACCCTCATTCTAGGCTTTTCAGGCAAGTTGATTTTGTCACTCAGCTTGTCGGTTTGCTTTGCGATTCTTGCTACAGTGCTGCTCCCCGGCGGTGCAGCGGATGCAGCCAGCGCAGCGATGTTGTCCGCTTGAAGCTCGTTAAGCCCATCTTGTCCCGCGTAGTACAACGCCCAATTGTCCGTATACCGGCCTACGAAAATCGCGCCCCAGGCCCCAAGTGATTTTCCGAACGCTGGAACACCTTCAGTAAATACTTCTAAGGCTGCTTCTCCGTTTGGGTCTTCATACCGAAAAGGATTGCTATTCCCGTAGGCATAAAGGTTAAAGCTCTGAATGTTTCCTTCATGGAATCTGACAGGGTCCATAGCCAGCATACGTCCGAGCTCTGAGCTGTACCACCGTGCTTGTAAATCGGATAATCCAGTATCTGAATCACGCGACGCCCCAGTAAAGCCTCTGGGATCACCGGATGGGCTGGGAATGGGCACTCCCCAGGCATCATAAGCTTGACTCCATAATAAATTTCCGGAGTCGTCTGTGGCGGCAATCGGTGAACCTGCCGCATCGTTGTGATAGAAGGTGATCTGCTCAACAGCGCTCGCTGACGTCGCAAACATCAGCAGACATGTCATTACAATGAAGTGTAGAGTTTTCATTTGTTAGTCCTCCGTGAGATTCAGGGTACGCCAACGATGGCGGTATCTTCATTGATCTTCGCAGCAGGTTTAGTACCTACATACACATACTCATCAAATCCACCAGCGGGATTGTATTCACCCACGAGTAAGCCAGTCTTGGTATAGAGGTAGTGAGTTGTGGAGCTTGCATCCGACCTTAACGTTCTCATACCCGCTCCATCATATTGATAATTAATGGTGGCTGTACCGACATACGCCGTGGTTAAACGTCCGTTGCCGCTGTAGTCAAAATAATTGATCCCATCACTGGTGACATTCCCGCGGTCATCGTGAGTTACATTCAAGAAATACGTAGGGAACACCCTGTTGGTCAACAGCATGTTGTTGTAGTAGTACTCTTGATAGATTCCATTGCGATCCCGAACTTCGATGTTGCCCAAGGCGTCGTAAGTGAGTGTTTCGTTACCCCATAGTCCTGCTGCGGTCGATAATCGGTTAATGTCGTCATAGGTCAACGTTCGGTCATGAAGAGTGCCTATCCCGTCTGTTATCGATGTCACGTTAAAGCCATCGTCATAGCTATAGGTGAGATCTACGATATCCCCGCTAATATTGCCGGTGTTGATATTACTGAGCCGCTGGCGCACGTCCTGTGAATAGCTCGTAGACAGACCGTTTGCCAACGTCATCAGTGCCAGCATACCGTTAGGGTGATGGGTTATCTGAGTGATATAAGGTGCTGCTGTCGTAGCACGTCCTAATGCATTAGTGTTATACGTCACGACGCGTGAACTGGGGTAGGTAACGGTGTTAACAAAATCAAGCGAATCAATACCGTAAGTTATTTCATATTCACGGCCATCCACTAGTAATGATTCCGCTGTCAGGTTGCCATTTTGATCGTAGGTATAAACCCGTTCAGCAAGGGTGTTATCGATATTAATAACATTGGATGCATCGTCGTATTGATAGGTCACGCCAGGCGTTAAATCAGAATAGCTAACGGTATCCAAGCGATTTAAATCATCATATGCAAAGGTTTCTGTGATGCCGCTGCTACCTATCTCTTTCGTGAGCATGTTACCAACAGCATCGTAGGTATATACGGTAATTCCCGTTTCCGGATTTTCTTCTTCTATTAAGAAGCCTTTGCTATTGTGGCGGTAATAACGTGCCAGGCCTAAAGTGCCACCACCGGACTGCGCAGCACCTTGAAACACTCGCCACATTTGTCCAATGCCATTTCTTGCGATTAATGTATTAATGGTCTCTGGCGAATAAATCGCACTTAGCTCCTCTGAGCCTGACATCGTCCCTATGTGATCATAACGTCGGGTTGTAACATGACCATTTTCGTCTGTAGCGATCACATCACTGGCATTAGGATAAGCGTAGGTTTTATCAGCCCCATCAGCGTGCACTTCCCGAACAACGCGGTTGTATTCGTCGTACTCCGTGGTCGTTCCGTCAGTACTGTTTGGATAGCTTTGAAAAACCACTCGCCCCAAGCTGTCGCGCGTTTTGGTGACTTCAATCGAATCCAGCGTCACTATGTCTTCTTGCTTAACATTCAGATCGCGACCAAACCCATCCATTGTGATCGTTTCTTTGAAATTCCCGCGAGTCAGTTCCTTTCGGTCAGCAAAATAGTCAACATTGACGTCGGCATTGATCGGATAGTCAATACCGGTAAGGCGATTCAATGAATCCCAGGTATAGCTGTATAGATAACCTCTGGGATCAGTCACGCTAGCTAAGGTACCGTCACTGTTTACGGTACGGCTGATGGATACGCCTTCGGGTAAGAGTTCCGAGCGAGCAACGCCACGGAAATAATTGCTGTAAGTTGTGGTGTGATTGTTAGCATCAGTGACTGTGCTGACGTCTCCTTCCGATGTGTAGGTATAGGTCGTCAGGATACCCAGCTTGCTCTCTGTCAACATATTGCCATTCGCATCGTAGGTGTATTCATTCAACCAGGTATCGACGGGCGCATCAGTAACTCGCGTGATTTCTTCTTCCAATACCAATCCTAAAATCCAACGGGACGAATTATTGCTGTATACATAGGATTTTTCCCGGTTCGATGCCCCAGTGGTGGTGGAGGTTTCAACAACGGTTTGTGGATCACCATAACTGGTAAAGTTGGAATAAGTTGTCGTGGTGCCGCGAGACTCGCGATAGTGAATACGTTCAGATAAAAGCGGAAGATAGGTTGCGGTATCTACTCGAAGCGTGTCGCGACCATGCCAGAAATTTTCCGTGGAAATTTGAAGCGCTGTATAGTTGTATTGAATCTGCTCAATAACACTTCCTGTGGTGGTGTATAACCGTTCTGCCGCTTTCAATCCAGTCGCCCAGACATTTCCACTGCCAACGGACGAATAACCATAATGGTAATGCCGTTGGATGCCATCAGGTGTTTGTACAGTCGTTTCGTCATATCCTGTTCCACTGGAATGACCAGGTACATAGCTATAACTCCAGGTGCCCGAGTCGATACCTGGTCCACTCATCTCTTTCGTCGCAACGACGGTGGTTGGTGTATTCCACACACCCGTAGCGAAGACGACGTAATCATAGGTGTAGTCGATTTCGCCACCGTAGGGTGAGGTAATCTTGTTGATCGCAAGTTCGCCAGGATTACCGCTAGTCGTTACACCGTTGTAATCAAACTCCCAATCAAGATTATCCGGGCGAGTGATTCGTGTTAGTTGTGGTGGCGGCTGTGAGACCCCGCTCGGAAAGGAATAATGGAAGTTCCAGGTTTGGCCATTCGCCTGGATTTGTGAGAGGCGAATGTCTCCATTATTTATATCATCGTAGGAGAACTGCACGGAGCGGCCATCACTCGTCGTGATGTCTTCGATATAGACAAACCCTGCAGAATTAGAACCGTAATCAATGGACATCGAGTTACCGTTGGTGTCCTCCACATAAGTCGCATAAATGCTATGGACATCGCCAACCGTATTGACATAATCCATATGGTATTCGGTACCGTCGGGCGATCTCACAACGAGGCCTCCCGAAACGCAGTCGGCTGACCACCAATCCTTTGTAATTAAATCAGGACTGTGGCTATCGGCCAGGACGAGCAGTTGACGGCTGCCATCAGGTAGCTCCAGCGATGGGTTGTCTGTAGTTGATGTTGCCCAGAGGCTCTGGCTGCAGATCTTTGTTGCATCTGCGGTGTTCGCGACGATGCGACCGAAATGTATATTCCAGCCGTAGCCATAAGCCGTACGTTCTCCACCAATAACCGCAGGTGTTGAATAGGCGTGACGGATACTCAAGTCAAAACCCCCATTCCCGGGAATGTGAATACTGGTGATGCCCACTAGCAACATGCCCGAGAAGGTATCCACGTTCTCGGCAAAATCTTGATAAGCAAGGTGCTTAAACGGATTGATGCCAGGTTCTTCATAGTAATCACGAATCGTATTGGCGAGCACTTGATTTGCACTCACAAGCAAAACTGAAAGCAATAGATAGCCGAGAGTCTTCATATGAAACTCCTTGAAGGAAAAAAATGTGTTTAAAAATCAATGTGCGTGACGGCTTTTTCGCTCAAGCGTCCTTTGTTCGTTTGGATCAAGCGGTCGCAGTGCGAGCTCATCCGGCTTTCGAAGCGCTGGTGCGGTAGGAATATGATTGAATTGCAAACTTTCGGCGTGCGTTACACTGTTTTGTTTTTTGAGACTTTTTGGCGGGACCCCTGAAGATTTCGCCTCATCAGGATGAAATCCGTAAGCGATATGCTTTCCTGCATAGGATAGCCCACCTACAGCGGACAATATTCCTACTAAAATAACAGCTCGTTTTACCTTTGACATACTTTCTCTCCTTTATTCCATGTATGTGATACGAAACAGGGAAGCCAAGTACTGTGGCGATAAATGGCTAAAGCAAAGGAAAGCTAGCACATAAAATTTACGAATAATTGTTAAATTTTGTTGTCGTTTTGAAGTGTGGTTTTACATGAAGTGAATGCGCAAAGCGAGGCGACAAATCGATCGTTTTAAAAACTGGATGTGAAGAATATCTATTATTAGAGCAACATTTATTCTAAGCAGCTTGAGCTATTCAGGCGACTATGCTGCTCGTCTTTGAGTTCAACTTATATTCCTGTAGCACTAAAGCTGACGAGTGTGCTTGGATGTCTGATGGGGCTTGTCAATTTGACGGACGTTATACTCCAAACCACTTTAGTCGGAGCATCAGTGCTGTAGATCATGCTCAACAGGTTTTCAATTTTACTTAGTGACTACTTTCAGCAGATTAAAAATCTCAACGTTGATGAGGGATGCGAGCGGCTAATACTAAGCTGTACTAGCTCAGACCTGATCTGACAGTTGCCGGTTTTTACGAGTGTCTGTCAGT
>CAMPIG010000200.1 GCA_946886255.1 uncultured Cellvibrio sp.
CTTTCATAAAGACCGACCTATTGTAAGGAAAGAAATTCCCAAACGAAAACCGGCCGCCACATGACGTGATGGTTATCACGCATATCGGCGGCCGGTATGTCAAAAGCTCCCACCCGTGCAGGAGCGGTGCGTTACTCTACTGCTTTGACAATCGCATCAATGATGTTGGGATACAGTTGATTACCGTTATTCCTGTCAAAGATCGCCATACCGGCATTGCCGGCGTAGCCGTTATCCCAATAAACCGGTACCAGACCATGATTCACCGCAGACTCGGTGATGTACTCGTTCCAGTAGGTGCGGTAAACCTCGTGATTAGCTACATTCGGACGGGAGATCACGCCATACTCACCCAGAATCACACCGATACCCTGATCAACAAAGTTGGTCTTCATGCGCTGGAACTGCGTATCAACCCAGGATTCATTGGCCCAGGTTTCGGTGGCGTTCGGGTCTGTTGCGATAGCGCCCCATTGCGTGATGCTGCTGTTCTCGTTCAGCGTGAAGTTGTAAGGGTCGTAGTAATGCACCTCCATCATCAAGCGATTCGCCACGGTGTCCACCGGGATATCAGCAAAATTTACGGTGTGATCAATGTTGGTGTTGAAACCTTGCACCACGAGATGACGCGTAGCATTACGACCACCGGTTGCACGAACGGTATCAACGAATGTTTGGTTAAAACTGTTTTGCACGGTGTAATACTCTTCCGTGGGCGTACCGTAATCACCATCAACCATCACTTCGTTAGTACCGGCAAACAACAAGCGATCGTCGTAGTTGCGGAAGCGTGTTGCGATTTGCTGCCACATAATCGACAAGCGATTGTTGACGTAATTTTGCTGCGCGTATGTCGGCTGCATCCAGCCCTCATCCCAATGAATGTTCACGATGACGTACATGTTCGCATTCAAGCCATAGTTAACCACTTCTTCAACACGATTCATCCAACTGTTCTGAATAACAAAGTTGGCTGGATCGGAGAATTTGCTCCAGGCTACCGGCACTCGCAAGGTATCAAAGCCGGCAGCTTTCACCGCATTGATTAATTGCTGCGTCACCACAGGATTACCCCAGGCCGTTTCACCACCGATCGCATCGAGAGAGTTACCCAGATTCCAGCCCACACCCATTTCCCGGGTCAACTCAACACTGGTCATCCCGCCTGGGCTGGAGACACTTGAAGCACTGCTGGAAGAACGCGGCACCGACGAACTGGAACTTATCGGCGGTACGCTGGACGATGAACTTGACGCTGGACAGGAAGCACCGCCCACAATACCGAAGGGGGCTGGCTGGCTGGTACAGGTGCTGCGTGAAATACAGCTCTGATTGTTTTCCCAGCCCCAACCGCTTTGCGTGGTATTGCAGAGTGGGTAGTTAGTACCATACCAATTACATTGCGAACCGGTATTGGCGCAACTGCTGACAGAACTCGCAACTGACGAACTAGGCGTGCTGGATCTGGATGATGAACTGACTGGCGGTGTTGATGAACTGCTTGAACTGGACGCAGAAGATGTGCTGCCACCACAGATACTGCCGGTTACTGCTGGGGTTTCAGCGGCACCGTTGGTGTTCAGCTGCATCCCGAACGAGACAGTTTGTCCAGGCTGGATGCTGCCATTCCAGCTTAAATTCGTTGCTGTATAAGGATTGCTGCCGCTGAGGTTGGCATTCCAGCTACCGGTAACGCGGTTGTTGTTGTATGTCCAGCTGACGTTCCAGCCGTTGATTGCTGTGGCACTGTTGTTGGTAATTTCGATAGCTGCCGTCGCGCCGCTACCCCAGCTGTTGGTAACCACATAATGACAACTGGCCTGAGCCAAAGCTGACGAACTGGCCGCCAGCCCCACACTCAGCATGGCCGCCAGGCCAAGCGCTTTTAATTGTGAGGTATTCATCAGGTTATTCTCCTATCGTTATTAAATTTTTAAGGACATCGGAAGCAAATACTTCGATTTAAGATGAACTCGCAGCACATCATTAAAGAGAGAACAGCTAAATAGTCTGCGGGACCATATAGTAACGATCTGCTACCGGACGCGAGGGGCACTCTGTTGGATAATGCGACTAAAGTTCGGTTATGGGACATAAATCACATACGGAATTATTTTTATATGTGAAATCATGGTTCGAAGGGTATGTTTGAACTTTGGGCGTGGTGATTTCAATGTAAAATATATGGCGTATGAACATCTCCTCCGCGCGTAAAAAACGTTTCGCTTGTTTTGAATTACATTCAATCAAACTTTATTGCCGATGATTTTTTACACGGCATGCATCTCAAAAATATCACCAAATTTTTAATCGCCGCATTGTGTAAAAACGAACTGAAAAATATTTCAGAATGCGAGAGGTTATGCTTCGGCTTCTGAGCGCATATCAAGCTCGGAGATGTAGACAATAACGCGCGGTAGGAACCCCTATGTCACTTACCAGCATCGATAAAGACCCTTTCATTTTTCATTCACGCCTCGCTAAATTTAATAGCAGTCGTTTAGCAATGGGTATTCCTTCACCAGCGTGGGAAGAAAATGAACGCAACGAGTTAGCGTATCGTCTTGTTGAAGGAAAATATCTAGAAGCATTACGCGCGTTCATAAAACCATTAACGCGAAGAGCAACAGGTGACGCAGATCAGTTTGTCGCTTGGTTTGAATCCTTGGCGGAGTGGGGCCCTGGTCAACATCATCCGCTGTTTGATTGGTTGGCAAACCACGCAACAGCAGATCAACTGAAATGGTTTCTTACTCAGGAAGCAGCAGGGGAGGCGGGATTTGAGGATCTTGTGGCTTATACTCAAGTGAAAATGCCGGTCCAGGCAAAACTTGAATGTGCAAGAAATTATTGGGATGAAATGGGTCGTGGCAAACCGCGCGCGATGCACGGTCCGCTGCTTGAATATATGGTCCGTGATTTAGGTTTGAAGCCTTCGATTGATACGACAGTGTGGGAATCTCTGGCGCTGGCGAATACTATGCTGGGGCTTGCTACATCGCGTCGCTACGCTTATCACTCCCTTGGCGCATTGGGTGCCATTGAATTAACCGCGCCGTTAAGAGCAGCACATGTTGCGCAAGGCATGAAGCGAGTTGGTTTTTCGAGACGAGCGCGTGCTTATTTTGATTTACATGCGGTATTGGATGTTTGTCATTCGCAAGCCTGGAATAAAGAAATTATCCGGCCTTTGGTTGCAGCGAATCCCGATTGCGCTCAGTTCATTGCTGAAGGCGCGTTAATGCGACTGCAATGTGGCAAACAGTGCTTCGATCGTTATAGTCGGGAATTCAGCCTGCATTTCAGCGGCATGGAAAGTAGCCAATCCGGCGGCAAAAAGGTCGCCAATTGTTAACGCATGTCAGACACGGTATTACGCAGCTGAATTCCGATGATCAACGTCATTCGGTTTCACCACCGCAGGAGCTGATGTTGGAGCTCCTACAAGAGTTAGCTATGCAAGGCTACCGATTTACCACCGTGACACCGGCTACTCACGAACGATTTTTGTCGCGGCATCATCAAGCAGGAACTACGTTACGGGATATTTTCGGCTGGAATTTACCTTTTAAAATGGACGCGCTTTCTCCCTTATTTCGCAGCTTGATGATAGAGGCTGATTTGGTGCAAGCAAGCGGTGATTTTCTGAAAAGCAAAATACGAATATCGTCACTTGATAAAGATTTATTCTTACATTCTCCATTTCCCACTACCGAATCAAACGCCGTTTTTTTTGGTCCTGATACATATCGCTTTGCGCGCTTCATCCGGCAAACGCTACAACACATTATCTCGACTAGAAGCTCAGAATTTAACGCCATCGCGCCGTTAAGAGTGCTGGACATCGGATGTGGCAGCGGTGCGGGTGGGGTGGTGGCGATGCGTTCATTTGATGGCCCGGTTGATCTCGTATTGAATGACATCAATCCACTCGCCATTGCTTATGCTCGGACCAATACAGCGGCAGCGGCGATTAACGCCGGTTTTTTGCAAGGTGATGTGTTTACCGCAATTAAAGGAAAGTTTGACCTCATCATATCGAACCCGCCTTACATAAAAGATAATGCCGGTCGCACTTATCGAGACGGAGGTGCTCGACTCGGACTTGATATAAGTATCCGTATTGTGCAACACGCCATTAACCACCTAGCTCCCGGAGGCTGTTTACTTCTTTACACCGGCGTTGCCATGACATGTCGATCAGATCCATTGATGTCGGAACTGGTACCGTTACTGGTCGAAGCAAATTGTCATTGGTCCTACGAAGAGATAGATCCGGATATTTTTGGAGAAGAATTAGAGCAACCTGCGTATGCGCAAGCGTCACGAATTGCCGCCGTCGGATTGGTGGTGACTCGCCCGTATTGAAAGGATGACGTTATATTCGAAGACGATATTTGAGGTTCTGCAAGCTCGATTATTGATAGACCCAGAATCCGCCGCAATGGCAGCGGCTCATCAGCTACGACCTCCCCACATCCATTGGCTTTACCAATAAGCCCCCAGTCACACCCATGCTGTCTCGTCCATGAGTGATAACTTGAATGAGAGCTACGTCTCACAAATTCCATCCAATCTTTTTTATCATACAAATCACACTAATATGCCCAATAGATCGCAATTGAGCGCGTTTACAGAATATCTGTATATGGCTCCATCAATATAAACAATAAGTCGGTTCATCCGGGGAGAAGTCATGAAGGCCTACCGTTTTAATCGTAAGACTCTCAGTTTGGCAGTTGGTGTTGTCGTGTTGTCGACCTGCCTTTCCAGCGTTGCTCAAAGTGGCAAAGCAGTTGAAGAAGTGCTCGTAAGAGGTTTTCGCGCGAGCCTCCAACAATCATTGGATATCAAGCGTAATGCCACTGGCGTTGTTGACGCTATCGTTGCTGAAGATATAGGTAAGTTTCCTGATGCCAACGTAGCGGAATCTTTGCAGCGCATACCGGGTATTTATCTCGCACGCGACGGCGCGAGTAATGAAGGTAATCGCATTTCTATCCGCGGTCTCGGTTCTGAGTATGCGGTTACAACAATTAACGGCGCTCCGGTTCATACAACATCCTCAGGTAATGTCGGTAGCTCTGTGCGCGACTTTAACTACGACGTGTTTCCCTCTGAATTATTTGGCGTAGTAAAAGTGTACAAGACTCCGGCAGCTCGCCTTACTGAAGGTGGTATTGGTGGAGTAGTTGATCTGAGTACACCGCGTCCTTTTGATAACAATGAACGAGTTATTCGGTATTCATTGCAAGCGGCTTATAACGATGCTTCAGAAAAAACTAACCCAAAGGGCTCGTTTCTGTTCAGCAACACCTGGGATGAATTCGGTGTTTTGTTCGGTGTTGCTCACGCTAAAGCCGATAACACGCGCTCCGGTTTTCAGAGTACCGGGCATTGGAATACCTCCGCGAAAGGCAGGCAAAACCTGGGGCCTTTCGATTTTGCATTGAATATGGATCATCCAGATGCTGATTTTGGCAGTCATACTGCTGAAGAAGTAGAAAATGCATTTCTACCGCGTTTCCACCGTGCGTTTGCCTCAGAAAACGAACGCGATAGAACGGCTTTCGTTGGATCTTTGCAATTTAAAAATGATCGCCTGGACGTGAGTTTGGATGCATTGTCGTCAGAGCTAAAAGATCAGCGTGACGAATACACTTACGGCCTTGCCATTCGGAGTTCCGGGGTCGGTACCATCCCTGGTATGATTCCAATGGGCGTAACGATTGATGAGAACAATTTTTTAAATGGCACATTTCATGATGCACCGATGCTTGCGGAAAGTGTGGTTAACGATAGCGTCACTGAATTCACTAGCTTAAATTTACGCGGCGAACTCGAACTTACCGACACGATGAGATTGAGAGGGCAGTTAACGCAATCTGAAAGTGATGCTGATTTGCAGCGCTACCGTTTCGTACAAGAACGCCGCGAAGGAATTACCGCTCGTATTGACAACAGTGGTAATAATTCTTATCCGACGCTTGTTATCGTGAATGCTGACGAAACAGATCCAAATTTCTGGAATATCCTCACCAGTGATCACGGTATTCGCAAAGAAGTCGACAATGACGATATGGCCAAGCTTGAATTCGATTGGGATTATGGTGTTGGTGGTTGGGGAGGCACCTTGACAACAGGGGTAAGCTACGTAGAGTCATCAAAATACGGTACCAGACACGTGGGAACCAATGCATGGAACAACAAGGTACTGCGCGACGGCTTGAGTTGGAATCAGATGACCCTTGCTCAGCGTGCCTCTTTCATGGATAGAGAAATTACTATATCGCCGTATGCCAAGGGCGCGGGTCCTGACTTTCCGAAACACTGGTCTAATTATACGCGCGATACCATTGTGAACGTTTTCAATCCGGAAGTTGATACTCGTGCTACACCAAACGATTTCGGCGAGACATTTACGGCGGAAGAACAGGTAACTTCGTTCTACATAGAGACTGATCTGCGTGGTCAAGTTATAGGACGTGAATTACGTACCAATATCGGTTTGCGCTATTCAGACACAGAGGTGTTGATTGACAACTACTTCCGGACTGGTGGAGATTTTACTCCTAACAAAGTCACCAGTAGTTATGACAACCTGATGCCATCAGTGAGCGCTGCTTATGACCTTACGGATGATGTGATTGTGCGGGCTTCATATGGCGAAACAATTACCCGTTCAGCATTGAGGGATATTGCTGCCAATGTCTCAATTCCTGACGTATTCCAGCCCAATGCAGTCAGTGGTAATTCCGGCCTTCTCCCGCAAGAATCGAAAAACATCGATTTCGGCGTGGAGTGGTATTTCACTGAAGGTGGCATGCTTTCGTTCGGAGCCTTCAAGAAGGATTTAACGCAAACTACCATCAGTGAAACGGTTGTTGTGCCATGGGCTTCTTTGGGTTTACCTCTCTCTGCATTGGGCACTAACTTACAGGATCAAATTGCTCAAAACCCTAATTTTGAGTTTAATTTGGCCACAAAGCTCAACGGCGGCGAGCGTTCATTTAAGGGTTATGAAATAGCCTACCAGCAAAACTTCAATTTCCTTCCTGGTATTTGGAGTAACCTGGGCGCCTTGGCAAGTTATACGCACGTAACGACTGATGGCTTAACGTGGACTGCCCCTAACGGCCAGCTTTTCGACGTATGGACTGTACCGAAGTATGGTTACACCATGAGTGGTTTCTGGGAAGGTGAGTCCTTGTCCGTGCGCCTTTCTTGGGCCTACCGCGACAAGACTGCAATCGACACCGGTGCGAATGCTCGCCAAAATGATCTTCAGCGTTGGAACTCCGGCGTCGGTTATCTCGACGCAGCGATCGGGTACAAGCTGACTGATTCACTTGAGCTGCGTTTGGAAGGGTCAAATTTGAATAACGAAGTGGCTTATCAATTTTTCCCGGATCCCACAGGTAACTTTACTGGAGGTGAAAACCGTCGTGATGAATCGATTTTTAACGGTCGCACAATTGCATTCGGTATTCGTGGCTCTTTCTAACAAGTACGTGCGCTGATACGGGCTATACGCTAGCCCGATATCTTTGGGTCGCTAATTCCTAGTGGTGGTTAGCAGCCCATTTTCGTTATAGTTATCTTCTAAATACCAATAGAGTAAAAAACATCGCGCAAGGAATTGCTATATATAAGTGGTCAGGGTGCAGCATGGCATAAGCAAGATGACTAATGGCAATTAGCAAAAAGATTTTTTTATTCATGGCCATGAATTGCGATACCAAATTGAACAGCGAAAACAGCAGACTCCATACATGAGTTTATATAAAGTTTTTCGATGTCTATTAGGAAAATAAATAATACTACTGGACATTGCTCTTATTTAGGGGTGACACTCTTATGCTGCCTTACTTGTCCGAGCTAGGGGTAAAGGAAATTGAAAACGTGTACCTTGACCCGGCTGGGACTTAACCTCTATTACGCTACCGTGTAATTCCAAAATTCGTTTAACGATGGCCAGCCCTAGACCAGTGCTCTGCTGGTGATATTCCGTAGGTTTTTGTGCGGAGTAATAGCGTTCAAATATATGGGGCAGGTCGGCTTCTGCTAAACCTATACCATTATCGGCAATACCAATTACCACCTTATTATTGTTTTCAGTCAGGCTTAGCTCAACCCAGCCACCATTGGGGGTATAGCGCAGTGCATTATCGATAAGATTTTCTAAAACTCGCTCAATTAGGGCTATATCGGCATTCACAAGAAAAAGTTGGGATATTTTTGGCATGTTGAGGCTAATGTTTTTTTGTTGAGCATCCAGGGAATATTTTTGTATTACATCCTGTAATAGTTCTGCGAGGGAAAAATTTTCCAGTTCGGGATTAATTTGTCCGGCATCAAGTTTACTTAACTCAAAAAGTTCCTTAACC
>CAMPIG010000201.1 GCA_946886255.1 uncultured Cellvibrio sp.
GAACCGTATTGCTGGTGAGCCATGATCGTGCATTTTTAAATAATATTGTTACCAGCGTCATCGCCTTTGAAGGGCGGGGTAATGTGCTGGAGTATGTGGGTGGTTACGATGACTGGATTCGCCAGGGCGGAAAATGGACCGAGCCGGATCTGCCTGCTGATGAAACAACACCATCACAGCCAGCCAAGCAGGAAACGCTTCCGAATAAGTCAGAACCGAAACCTGCGCCACGCAATAAAAAGCTCAGTTATAAGTTGCAGCGGGAATTTGATGAATTACCGGGCAGGATAGAGCGACTAGAACAACAACAAGCTGACTTGCAGACGGAAGTGTCGGCACCTGATTTCTTTACACAAGAAGCAACAATTGTTGACGCAAAAATGCAGGCGTTATCCCATATTGAAGCGGAGCTGGAGCAATGTTTCGAACGCTGGGCGGAGCTGGAGGATATGCAGCAGGCGAATTAAAAGCCAAAATTTTTTGGTGATTCCCAAGATTATGCGGATTTTTTATCGTCGGGAGGATTTACCCGAACTGCCAGGACATCACACATGGCACCGTGTAAAACGCTATTGCAGGTAGAACCGAGTAACAGTGCAAAACCTTTGCGTCCATGGCTGCCCACGATGATCAGGTCGGCCTCCTGTTGATTGGCAAGGTAATGCAACTCGGTGGCTGGTTGGCCGACCAACACATGTTCCTGTTGGATAGGAAAATTGGCCTGGCTGGCCAAGCGTTGCAATTCCTGTTCTGCTTTGAGCTGCAATTGTTCCTGAACTTCCGATAAATCTACTGGCATATCACCGCCATATGCAAAGGTAATCGGCTCAATGACATGAGCCACACTCAACTGTGCTTCGCAGGCTTTGGCCAAGGCGACGGCTTTGGATAAAACCTGGGGTGATTCTTCCGATAAATCCAATCCGACAATGATGTGGCGATAGAGCGGAGTCATAATTGCTGTCCCGTGTAAAACCTTCGATTAATTATTGTGTGGTCGAAATAGCCCAAGGCACGTGATGTTTCTTAATACTAGTCTCATTTGGTAAGCGTGGCCATAGGTTGGATACACTCACTTTTAACAGAACGAACAGGCAGAAATCTAATGAATCTCTGGATAATTATTGTTGTGATTGCTGTTGTGGCTATGGTGCTGGGCCCGATTATGATGCTACAACCCAACGCAGCGCAACGGAGCCAGGAACAATTACGTCGCAGGGCAATGGAATTGGGGCTGCGTGTGCGGATTATCTCATTGCCGCGGCAGAACACCGATATCGAAACTCCCTCGGCCATGCCTGTATATTCCCTCCCAGATGAGGCTCCTTCAGAGAAAGATATTCGTCCTGAGTGGCTATTGATGCGCACGTCTTATGCACATGAAGCCCACTTCATGGGTAACTGGCAATGGCATGCTAACGGTCGTGCTTCGCGAAATGAACAGGTGGCGCTTGAAGCCATTCTGCCGCAATTACCGGCCTCTGTTCGCGCTGTTGAAGCCAATGTCCAGGGACATGGTTTCTATTGGTCTGAAAGCGGGGGAGTTAGCCGACTCGAAACCTTGTTGCCTTTATTGCAGCAATTACAGGCGGCCCGCAACTCCCACTGACTCTCACGATTACAACAAAGCTGCCTCTTCAGGCATCAAGTCTTCGCTTAGAACTTTTCGGGTGCCGGCGATAGTTTCGCCGAGCTCCCGGATCATACGCATCCGTTTAGGTTCTGAGTGGGTAGACTCAATCAGCAAGTGTTGCGCTTTCTTGTAGTAAGCCTGGGCTGAAAAAAAGTCACCCCTGCTACTGGCTTTATACCCCTGCCCGATAAATGACACGGCGCTGACCATCAAATGCGCCCAGTTGAGTTCGCTGAGATACACATCCAGTTCCTCGTCATTTACCCGGCCTAACATATGTTGATGGCGAAGCACTTGGGCAGCTTTGTTCAAATGGGATTGGGCCTGAACAATTTGGACATCACTTTCCTTGAGGTAACTGGTGCGGGGGCGTGATCGCAAGTTGACCAGCTCGTTGCCACGGGTTTCGGCATATTTGATGCTGGCTTCAATGTGGGTAGTGTTGCGCCGCTCCAGCTGCAGAATTCTTTGTAAATGATCAAGGATTTCATCATTGACGTGTTTGGCAACTTGCCGATTGGGCAGGGTTTGTATTAAGCAGTCGACGACCTCCTCGAGAAGCTCAACCTGCAATCGCAGTTGGCGCTGCTGAAGTCGGCGGGTTTGCTCTCTTTTCTGCATCTGGTTTATGAGACTAACCAGACCCAAGGCTGCGAGAATAACCAAAATCAGTATAAAAAGAAGAGTCATCATCAGTAGCCGTCAATATTTACTAAAAAATTACCCGTGTCTTGCACAACTGTTTGCAAGCAAGGCGACAAACTCAAAATTTTTTTCTAAAAGATCAATTAAATCAACTGGTTAATTTCAATCTTCGTTGGCGCCCAAAGATGGGGACGGGTGCTTGCTTGCCGCATGTAATAACCATTTTTACCGAGCTCGTCGCAGAACAGCCCCTTGACCCTGATAGATTCAAGACTTATATATGCGCACCTTGTCGGCATTTTAGCCCGTCTTATGACACTTGCCTCAGGGATTGTTGAAATATACGCCGCCGTTGGCGCAGTCGCCAGACCACTTATTGGAATTTATAGAAGAACGCTATGGGCAAATCCTTAGTTATTGTCGAATCACCAGCCAAAGCCAAAACAATCAATAAATACCTTGGTGGGGATTTTATCGTCAAATCCAGCATCGGCCACATTCGTGATTTGCCGACCAGCGGGACATCAAAGCCCGTGGATGCGAAAGAGCGGGCCAAGCAAGCTGCCGCCACACGCAAGATGTCTGCGGAAGATAAAGCGGCCTATCAGGAGCAAAAGAGCAAACAGCAGCTCATCAATCGCATGGGGATTGACCCGGAGAATAACTGGGCTGCGCACTATGAAATCCTGCCCGGTAAAGAGAAAGTTGTCGATGAATTAAAAAAATTGGCCGAAAAAGCCGATCAGGTTTATCTCGCAACGGACTTGGATCGTGAGGGAGAGGCTATTGCTTGGCATTTGCGCGAAGCCATCGGCGGCGATAGCAATCGCTACCGTCGTGTAGTATTCAACGAGATCACCAAGTCCGCCATTCAAAACGCGTTCAAAAGCCCCGGCCCGATAGATCAGGATCGTGTGGATGCCCAACAAGCGCGCCGCTTCCTTGATCGCGTTGTGGGCTACATGGTTTCACCGTTGTTATGGGAAAAGGTGGCGCGGGGGTTGTCAGCTGGTCGAGTCCAGTCCGTAGCTGTGCGCCTGGTAGTTGAGCGTGAGCGGGAAATTCGGGCGTTTATCCCGGAAGAATACTGGACTGTCTTTGCCGACCTCAAAGCCGATAAAGCCCAGGCCGCCTTTGAGGTCAAAAAGCATAAAGATGAAGCGTTCAAACCGCTAAACGAAGCGGACGCGATGGCAGCCGTCAAGGCGCTGCAGAACGCCCGTTATGAAGTGGTCAGTCGTGAAGATAAACCCACTCAGTCAAAACCCTCTGCACCTTTTATTACCTCAACGCTACAACAGGCAGCCAGCACTCGCTTGGGTTATGGCGTAAAGAAAACCATGATGATGGCCCAGCGGCTGTACGAAGCGGGTTACATCACCTACATGCGTACTGACTCAACAAATCTCAGTCAGGAGGCCGTGGAGTCTTGCCGCGCTTATATTCTGGATCAGTATGGAAAGCGCTATCTGCCGGACAATCCGGCGGCATACTCCAGCAAAGAAGGTGCGCAGGAAGCTCACGAAGCCATTCGTCCCTCCAGTGTTTCTGTGTTGCCTAATCATCTCAGTGGTATGGAACGTGATGCAGAGCGCTTGTATACACTGATTTGGCAGCAGTTTGTCGCCTGTCAAATGAGTCCGGCGGAATATACCAGCACCTCCGTGGTAGTTAATGCGGCGGACTACGAGTTGCGTACCCGCGGCCGCGTGATTCGTTTTGATGGCTTTACCAAAGTCTTACCCCAACTGGCCAAAAAAGATGAAGACGTTGTTCTGCCGGATATGAAGGTAGGACAGGTATTGCCGTTGATTAAATTAAATCCGGCACAGCACTTCACCAAACCGCCTGCGCGCTACAGCGAAGCGAGTTTGGTGAAAGAGCTGGAGAAGCGTGGCATCGGTCGTCCGTCCACTTACGCCTCGATTATCTCGACTATCCAGGACCGCGGGTATGTGCGCTTGGAGAATCGACGTTTTTACGCCGAAAAAATGGGCGATATTGTTACGGAACGCCTGGTTGAAAGTTTTGACGATCTAATGGATTACAGCTTTACCGCGAACATGGAGGAATCGCTTGATGTGGTGGCGCAAGGCGGTAAGGATTGGCGTAAGTTGTTGGATGAGTTCTATGCAGGATTTACCAATAAATTGCGGCAGGCTCATAGTAAAACGAAGGGTATGCGTGCCAATGATCCGACGGATACAGATGTTAAATGTGACCTGTGTGGTCGCCACATGCAAATCCGCACTGGCAGCACTGGCGTTTTTCTCGGATGCTCCGGTTACAACCTGCCACCCAAAGAGCGCTGCAAGAACACTATGAATCTGGTGTCAGGACACGAAGTCATTGATGCCGATGCCGATGAGGAAGCAGAGTCCAAACAGCTGCGCGCCAAGCATCGCTGCAAGCTGTGTAACTCCGCGATGGACAGCTATTTGCTCGACGAGCATCGCAAAATCCATATTTGCGGGAACAATCCGGATTGTCCTGGCTATGAGATAGAGCAGGGCACATATAAATTAAAAGGCTACGAAGGCCCGACGCTTGAATGCGATAAGTGCGGTAGCGAGATGCAGCTAAAGACCGGGCGATTCGGAAAGTATTTCGGCTGCACCAATAGTGAGTGTAAAAATACCCGCAAACTGCTCAAAAGCGGCGAAGCGGCGCCACCAAAAGTCGATCCGATAGCCATGCCCGAATTGAAGTGTGAAAAGGTGGATGATCACTATGTATTACGTGATGGCGCGTCGGGGTTGTTTTTGGCGGCCAGTCAATTCCCCAAGAATCGCGAAACACGGGCACCTTTGGTCGCTGAACTGCTTCCTTATAAGAATCAAATTGATCCCAAGTATCGCTTCTTACTATCTGCACCTGTTAAGGATCCGGATGGCAATAAAACGGTGATTCGCTTCAGTCGCAAAACCAAAGAACAATATGTTCAAACGGAGATTGATGGCAAGGCCACCGGTTGGAAAGCGTTTTACCAAAACGGAAAGTGGGTTTCATCAAAATAAGTTCCTGCTGTTGTTCTTAAATCTCCAGTCATGTGGCGCATTCTGTATGCGCCACAGGTTTATATAGGGCTACATATGGCTAACCTTAGCCTTTCGCTTGTAAATCAAAAATTGGCTTACGCTCGTGCCATGTTAAAAAAAGCGGCTGCTCTGGGAGTTTCCACTACCGCAGCTGAGAAGTTACAGCTGCAGGCAATGATTGATGCTGCGGTTTTTCATCTGATGTGTGGCTTCAACCATTATTTGCGGGAAGTTGCTGAAACATACCAGGTTAAGGATGTCGCAATGGTGAATGATTGCGCCAGCTTGTGGGCCGCATTGGGTGTAATAGATAAAGAGCCTGCGGAGGCGTTGGAGCTACAGTTGCTTGCTGGCGACAACAGCTCCTGGTTAGGCCAGTTGCAGCGCTATTACCAAGGTTTATGGTTAGCCCCAAAAGCCGATCAGGAGCGCCGAGATAAAGAGGAAGAACAGGAAAATCTCATCGCGGTAAAGGTAATAGATGCTTCTGATGATGATCAAGAGGTAGGTCTGGAGGTGATTCAGTCATGGGAGGTGTCATTCGTCGCGATGATCGTTCGTCAGCGTGAGACAAGTAGCGAATATTAAAGGCATTGAGCTTGAAAGGCGCAAACCACAGCCTTTTGTTGATCGTCATCAATGACTGTGGCACAATCAGCACCCTTCGCGCCCATGGGGCGGTTTGATCTCTTGTTTTAGGTATAGAAATCAAAGGGTTAGCGCTTTTTATATCGCCAATTACCTTTATCAAGTTTTGGCATATGCGGTCGTGGTGGAATTGGTAGACACACCAGGTTTAGGTTCTGGCGCCGCAAGGTGTGAGAGTTCGAGTCTCTCCGACCGCACCATTTTGAGCAGGTTATGAGCGAGTTGCTTCCCGCAGCCCCACTCCCATTTGAATAATCTTTGTTATATCACGAGGATAATATGCAGGTTTCACTTGAAACGACTTCTGGTCTGGAGCGCCGTCTGACGATAGGCGTGCCTGCTGAGCAAGTAGAAAGCGAAGTAGAAAAGCGTCTGAAAGAAGCCGCTCGCAATGTACGTATCAATGGTTTCCGCAAAGGTAAGGTGCCTTTGTCTGAGGTTAAACGCCGCTATGGTGCCGGTGTGCGTCAAGAGGTTGTGGGTGAAGTCATTAGTCGCTCCTTTTACGAAGCCGTACAAAAAGAGAATGTTAAACCTGCCGGTCAACCTAATATCCAGCCCAAGCAAATGACGGCAGGCAAGGATCTGGAATACATTGCCACTTTTGAGGTCTACCCCACCGTTACCTTGAGCGACCTGAGTGCGTACGAATTGACCCGTATTGCGGCGGAAGTCACAGAGGCGGATATTGATAACATGATTGAAGTTCTGCGTAAGCACCAGGCTACCTGGACTGAAGTAGATCGTGCTGCTGCTGATGGCGATAAAGTAAATATTGACTTTGTTGGCACTAAAGATGGCGTAGAGTTTGCCGGTGGTAAAGCCGAAGGTCAGGATCTGGTATTAGGTTCCAATTCCATGATTCCGGGATTTGAAAACGGTATCCTTGGAATGAAAGCCGGGGAAGAGAAAGTCATTAAAGTAACTTTCCCAGATGATTATCAGTCTGAAGAGTTGAAGGGCGCCGACGCGGAATTTGCTATCAAAGTTCACAAGGTGACCGAAAGTGTATTGCCGGAGCTGAATAAAGCATTCTTCCAAAAGTTTGGTGTTGAAAAAGGCGGCGAAAAACAGTTCCGCAAAGAAGTTAAAGCCAATATGGAGCGTGAGCTTGGCAACGCCATCAAGACTAAAGTTAAAGGGCAGGTGATGGATGCGCTGATTGCGTCCCATTCTACTGATGTTCCTAAAGCGCTTGTGGCAAATGAGATCAACGTATTAAGAGAACAGATGTTGCAGCGGTTTGGTGGCCAAAAACAGAATTTTGATGTCAAATCACTGCTGCCGGACACCATGTTCCAGGAGGAAGCTGAGCGTCGTGTAACTTTAGGGTTGATCGTTGGTGAGATCGTCAAATCAGCAAAGCTGAAGCCAGATGCCAAACGCGTTAAAGCGATGATAGAGGATATTGCTTCAACTTATCAGGAGCCCCAGGAAGTCGTTGAATACTACAGCAGTAATCGCGAATTAATGGCTGGTGTTGAATCTGCTGTCCTTGAAGATCAAGTTGTTGACTATGTCTTTTCTCAGGCGAAAGTCACCGAGCAACAATCAAGTTATGACGACGTAATCAAGTCCAGTAGCCCACAACGATAAGTGTTCAAAAAAGCCGCAAAACGCTGATTTTGCGGCTTCCTTCCTCCCAAATTCTCTCCCCAAATGCGCTTGATACTGGCATATAATCGCATCACAGGTTAAGCTCCCTAATGTCATATCAGGTCTGCAAGCGGTTGATCTGAGTTGTTTCTTTCCCTGGCACAAGGATAAAAGAAGGCACATGTCGTACGATTATTCCAAATCAGCCCCATCCATTATCAACAGTGGCTTGGTGCCAATCGTTGTAGAGCAAACGGCGCGCGGTGAGCGTTCATACGATATTTATTCCCGCTTATTGAAAGAGCGGGTGATCTTTCTGGTGGGGCCGGTCGAAGATTATATGGCTAACCTGGTTGTGGCTCAGTTGCTGTTTCTGGAAGCCGAGAACCCCGACAAAGATATTCATTTATATATCAATTCACCAGGCGGTTCGGTAACGGCGGGAATGTCGATTTATGACACCATGCAGTTTATTAAACCGGATGTAAGCACCATGTGTATTGGTCAAGCTTGCAGCATGGGAGCTTTCTTGTTGACGGCCGGTGCCAAGGGTAAGCGTTACTGTTTGCCGAATTCCCGCGTGATGATTCATCAGCCAAGCGGGGGTGCGCAGGGTCAGGCATCGGATATCCATATTCATGCGCAGGAAATTTTAAAGATCCGCGGGCGTCTAAACGAATTGATGGCCCACCATACAGGGCAGCCGGTAGAAAAAATAGAAAGAGATACTGAGCGCGACAATTTTATGTCAGCAACTCAGTCCCAGGAATACGGTTTGGTTGATGCAGTAATTGAAAAGCGCATAATTACCAAAT
>CAMPIG010000202.1 GCA_946886255.1 uncultured Cellvibrio sp.
TTCACCGCGTTTTCAGAAGCACCGGGGGAGATCAGCCGGTCTAGCTTTTGGAAAATAATTCCCGAATCAAATCCAACGTCAAAATCTGCGGCAAAACCTCCTGCCCACCACCGGCCGGATAAAACACATAAACCGGTACCGAATTTCGATTTAATGCCGCCAACGCCTCCGTAATATTCTCATCGTAACGCGTCCAATCCGCACGAACACGCAACACATCATGCGCCTCAAACAACGCACTCGTCTCATCCGTATCCAACACCAGCTTTTTATTCACCTGACAGGTAATACACCAGGCCGCCGTGTAATCAATAAACACTGCCTGCCCACTCTGCCTTGCCGCTGCAATTTTTTGTGCATCAAAGGATTGCCACGCACTGTTGGATGCAGTAGGCACTACCGAGGTTTCAGCTTCCTGCAATTGTTGTAGCGACACAACGACTGCCAAGAGCACCAACACGCTGGCGCTTGCTTTGATGATTGTTCGGTTAGACCGCAGTAACCAGACCACCAGCGACACAACCAGCAACAAACTTGCGCCGATCAACCAGCCATCATCGCCGACCAATTTACCCAGCACCCATAACAACCAGATGACGGTGGCAAATAACGGAAAGGCTAAAAACTGGCGCAAAGTTTCCATCCAGGGGCCGGGTTTGGGCAAGCGTGAAGAGAGTTTAGGGCTGATGGCCAACAATAAAAACGGTGCGGCCAAACCGGCACCCAATCCCAGAAAAATGGCCATGGCCTGTGGCGCTGGCAAAATGGCAGAAGCACCTAAAGCGGCGCCCATAAACGGACCGGTACAGGGTGCCGCGACAAACACCGCCAACACGCCCGTCGCAAATGACGAGCGGCTATTCGCTTTACCCGCGAGGTTCATTAATGCATGACCAAATTCAAACGCGCCGATAAAACTCAATGCCATCAACCAGAACAATAATGCCAGTGCCATAACAACGACGGGAGACTGCAATTGAAAACCCCAACCGATGGCCGAACCGCCCGCGCGCAATGCCAGAAAAATTCCACCCAGGGCTGCAAAAGTTGCCAATACCCCAGCGGTGTACATAAAACCTTCGCGCACGCGATGCGCCGCAGCACCCTGCCCTGATGTTTGAATCAGGCTGAATAATTTAATTGACAGTACCGGGAATACACAGGGCATTAAATTTAGAATAATGCCCCCGATAAACGCGAAAAATATCAAAACGATTAACGATTGATTGGCCGGTGCCACCGCAGGTGTTGAGGCAACCCCTGAGACAACCAGAGGCATGTCCGAAAATGCCCACGCCTTATCATCGGCCACAAGAATAAAATCCGTTTCTTCCGGTGTGGCAACACCACTCGCGGTATTAAATCGCAATTGATAGCCGTCAGCCGTTTCTGTTACGCCCGGCTCGGCAGCGGACACAAAATCACCATCGAGCGGATACGCGGTCGGCGCCCCGTATTCTTTCGAACCACGCAGCGTCATTAATAATTCAGCACTGGCAGCATTAAATGTTAAGGAATCGATTTGCCAGGGAGCATTTTCTTTTAGCTGCGGTAAACGTGCCTGAAAATGCGCAATAATTTCCGCATCCGCCGCTGCCCATTTATCTTCGTCACCAGCGATGGGCCGCTCTAAAGTAAGAGTGGCAAAACCGGGAATGCAGTCTTCTTTACACACCAGCCATTCAAGATCCGCTGTGAGGGTTACGCGATCTGCCCCATTAGCCGTCAGTTGCGCGGGAAATAAATAGGCAACATTGCCTTCGTAACCGATGTTGGTGAGATGGGCGATAGGCAAGCGCTTGGGAAGCGGCCATTGTGCATCGCCAACCGCGAGTTGTTCACTGTTAAATGCAAAGCGTGGTGCGGCGCCGGAGTCGCCGGCATTTTGCCAATACACGTGCCATTCCGGATCGACTTCAAAATAGAGTCCGATGGTTTTGTCGGTAGGATTTTCCGCAAACTGCTCCGGCACCAGCCAGCGAATGCGCACATGATCGGCTTCGATATGCTCTGCAGACTGTGCTTCAGAAAAGTCCGTCTGGGCTTCAGCAAAAATAGTTGTGCAGGCGATCACAAAAGTAATTGCCAATCCAATAACACGTGTAGTGAGGTGAACCAGACTGCCCTGTTGCATTAAACCGATTCTCATTATGCATTTGGAATGTAAAGCAGGGATAAGCAAAACCGCGAATGCGCTACTCGATCTTAAGCGTTAGAGAGACAAACACAAGTTATGTAACACGCGTTTATGCAAAGAAGTGTTAATAGCTGCGTTTATTGCCGTGAGGTTAGGGAATTGAGCAATTTCATCCGGACTTTGCGCCGCATATTCCGTTGCAAGTTATGCAGCAACGACATATACACATTTTTATGGCGATTCAATGACAGAAAAAATTCGGTTGCTCCTTGACGCAATGGACGGATATTGCCCTGACTTTCGTGCAACACCTTGGGCAAATGGCGATGCGCCGGGTCGACGATCATCAGGCGATGGTTGTCGTCAGTTAACCAATCGGCCAACATCTTGCTGATAACCGGATTTTCCAAACGACTACCAATCACAATCAGTTCTTCCACATCCGCCAATACCTGCTGCATAACCTTTAGTTGTGTAGGGGTATAACACGGGGCACTGTCAGGAAAATGTTGATAGCCCGCCAATAAACTGCGCTCAATGGTTTGTAATTTTCCATGTGCGTCCTGATATAGGCTGCGATTCGTTACTATGCCATCGTTTTTGACAGTTAACGCCTGATTCACTTGATTGATAAAGACTAAATCGGCGAGATAATCATCCAAATGTTGCGGATCGGGTTTCAACTTTAATAGTCGGAGCCCTTCATCAGCAAAGAAGATATCCAAACCACCCTGAAGTTTAACCAGGTTAATGCCGTATTCGCCTTCTGAAAAATAATCCGGTTTTTCTGTATCAATGTGGCTTTCAACCGTTATGGCGCGAGTGGAAGTACCATCGCTGACTGGAATGGTTTGCGCATCCGCTAAACCACTTTTAATCGGAATGTGCAAACGCGCGGCCAATAACTCGACCACCACATCCTGATTGGTAGAAAAAACCCACAGCGGCCGATTAAGCTCCAGTAAACTTGTTAGCCCTTCATAATCTTTCAAAACCACGGATGCAAAGCCGAAATTTTTTGCCTGACGTTCAAGCAGAAATGCGTAAACCGTTTGCGCAAAGAAAATGTAGGCATTGCGGAAATCCCGCTGCAAAAAATCATAATCTACCGACTGACTTTCGCGCGCCAGGCAGTCGAGGATATGCTCGTAATGTCGATCCTCATCAGCCATCAAATCATTCAGGCGCGCAATTACGGCGTCATTCCAGTGCGCTCCGCGTGCTTCCCAACCGGCGTTATAGGCTGCTAATCGCTCCGGCGTGAGCCAACGCCGAATTTCGGCGGTCAACTCCCAAGTCAGTGGTAAACCACAATCAAATGACGCACCCGCGCCTAGAAATAATGCTTGCATAGTTTTTATAGTCTTGTTGGTCGATGTGGCCGCATTATGCCATGGCCTGAGTAAGAAAATTTAGCAACACGGTCAAGCGATAGGGTTGATAGCGCCGCTCCTTATATACTGCAAAGATATCAGTCGATTGACCCTCATAGTGACCGCATAGCACCTCGACCAATTCCCCCGTTGCCAATTCGTGCTGCACATCCAGCCGCGATTTATAAATAATGCCGCGCCCCGCTACGCCCCAACGTTTCACCACATCGCCATCGTCGGCGCTCCGGTCTCCGCTTACATCCACCTCAATCCATTTACCATCCTGATGAAAGCCCCATTTGGTATAAGGCCTGTCGTTGCGGTAAAACACAATACAGTTGTGCTGCAACAAATCCGCAAGCGAAGTGAGCGGCGGATATTGCGCAAGGTAGCTGGGCGCCGCCACAAGTGTACGGCGGTTGTTACATAATTTTCGGGCCACCAGACCGGAATCTTTCAATTCGCCATAGCGAATCACTACGTCCAACCCCTCGCGATACAAATCCTGCATAAAGTCGGAAAAATACAATTTGATGGTAACCGCCGGGTGTTGCTGCTGAAACGCATCGAGCCAGGGCAACATCAGGTTTCGGCCGAGATCCGAAGGCAGGCCGAGACGGATTTCACCAGCAACCAGCGTCTGCATATTGCGCAATTCCGCTTCGGCACTGTCGAGCGCACCCAGCGCCTGTTGAACATGCGGCAGAAAGGCTTGACCGGCAGGACTCAGACGCACACTACGCGTGGTACGCTCGAACAGGCTAACGCTCAGGCTGGCCTCTAGGCGCTTGATCGCGGCCGATACCGCCGCATTGGTGATGTTCAGCTGGCGGGCAACTTCGCTCATATTGCCGTTTTCCGCCACCCGCATCACCAGATCGAGATCCTGCAACGAATAGTTTCCAGTCATAGGCTCAACTCACTATCAAAAAATTTTTGATAGTGTTGCAACAAAAATCGGAATTATCAATTGGGTAGCCTGGCGGTAACATGACAATTCGCCAGATCTTCAATCGAGGGAACCACCATGAAAGCCGTCGCATTAAAAGCCTACTTACCTATCGATAACCCCCAATCCCTGCTCGATGTTGAGCTGGAAAAACCGACACCGCAGGGGCATGACTTGCTGGTTGCGGTGCGCGCGATGTCAGTAAACCCCGTGGATACCAAAGTCCGCGCCCCCAAAGATAAGCATGAAGATCAGCCACGTGTTTTGGGATGGGATGCCGTCGGGTTGGTGGAAGCCACCGGGCCAGAGGTCAGTTTATTCAAACCCGGTGACCGGGTGTATTACGCTGGCGATATCACCCGACCCGGCAGCAACAGCGAATATCAACTTGTGGATGAACGCATTGTTGGTCGCGCGCCGTTAAGTCTTTCCGATGCTGAAGCCGCCGCTCTGCCCCTGACCGCAATCACTGCCTGGGAGGGTTTGTTTGATCGTTTGCGGATTAACCGTCACGAGGATGCTGCGAAGACGCTGTTGATTGTCGGCGGTGCTGGAGGCGTGGGCTCTATTGCGATTCAGCTCGCCAAACAACTCACCAAGGTGACCGTGATCGCCACCGCCTCGCGCCCTGAAACCCGCGAATGGTGTTTGTCACTCGGTGCTGATCAGGTTGTCGACCATAGCGATCTGCTGCATAACATGCGCGCCGTCGGTCATGAACAGATCGATTATATTTTTTGTTTAAACAACACCGAACAACATTGGTCAAGCATGTGCGAACTGATTAAACCCCAAGGCACGATTTGCTCCATCGTTGAGACCAAACATCCGGTGAACCTCACACAATTGCAGAGCAAGTCAGCCAACTTTGTGTGGGAATTTATGTTCACCCGCTCCATGTTTCAAACAGACGACATGATTGAACAACATCATTTGCTCAACGAATTGAGCGAATTGATTGACACAGGAAAAATTAAAACCACCGTCACCACTATTCTCTCGCCAGTTAACGCTGAAAATCTGCGTAAGGCTCATACGCAACTGGAAAGCAGTCGCACAATTGGCAAAGTTGTACTTGAACACTGGCCTTCATAAACATCTACAGTTATTCGAGGTAACAATGAAATTATTTACTCCTGTTTCCGTTGGTCGTCATCAACTCAGCAATCGCGTTGTCATGGCACCGATGACGCGCTGCCGCTCCGCGCAACCCGGCGATGTTCCTACGGATTTAATGGCGACTTATTACGCCCAACGGGCCAGTGCCGGATTGATCATCACCGAAGCCACCCAAATCTCGCCGCAGGGTAAAGGTTATTCTTTTACGCCGGGAATTTACTCGCAAGAACAAGTAGAGGGATGGCAAAAAGTCACGGCCGCTGTGCATCACGCCGGCGGAAAAATTTTTTCACAATTGTGGCACGTGGGCCGCATGTCTCACCCGTCATTTCGTCAAGGGGAACTGCCAGTAGCACCTTCGGCCATTGCCTTTGACGGCCAGGTGTGGATTTACGATGAACAGGAAAAGCGCGGCAAAAAAGTGGCTTGCCCCGTACCGCGCGCACTTGAAACGCAAGAGATTAAAAATATTGTGGAGGATTATCGCCGTGCCGCCGCCAATGCCATTAAAGCCGGATTTGACGGTGTAGAAATTCACGGTGCAAATGGTTATTTAATTGATCAGTTTCTTCGCACCACATCCAACCAACGTACTGACGACTACGGTGGCAGCCAACAAAATCGCTTGCGTTTTTTACAAGAGGTTGTCACCGCCGTAGCCGCAGAAGTTGGAGCAGATCGCACCGGTATTCGCCTTGCCCCCTTTATTATCGCGCGCGGCATGGCATGCCCTGAAATTCTCGACACCATACTGGTGGCTGCGGATTCTTTAACACAACAACAGCTCGCTTATATTCACTTGGCTGAAGCGGATTGGGATGATGCGCCTACAGTGACGGAAGATTTTCGGCAAGCGTTGCGCAAACGTTTTAGTGGCAGGATTATTGTTGCCGGAAAATTCGATAAACAGCGTGCCGAAAAAATACTGACCGAGGGTTACGCGGACATGATTGCATTCGGACGCTTTTTCGTCGCCAATCCCGATTTGATTGCTCGCCTGCAATATAATTTTCCGTTGACGGATTTCAACGGTGAGTTGTTGTTTGGTGGCGATGGCCGGGGTTATACCGACTATCCAGTTCACGCCGCCTGAGTCGGTGTGTCCAATATTCCGACACTTGCCCCGGCGCTGCGGGGCTCGTATTGAAAACGTCAATAAACTGTGGGACATTACCGGTTTTCAAGTAAGGCCTGTGATAGATTTGCGCCGCAGCCGGGGCAGGCAATAAATGCCTCGGCTGAATCAAGGTTTAAAAATCGCGAGAAACATAATCTCGCCCAGGAACCATACCCATGCCGACCAAGCGCGCCCTGATAGTTGATGACTCCACCACCGCCCAATATCGCCTGAAGAAGATGTTGCGGGCTTATGACCTGCAAATCGATGCCGTGGATTCCGGTGAAGCCGCCCTGCTCCATCTCGCCTCCCATGTTCCCGATGTCATCTTTATGGATCACCTGATGCCGGGGATGGATGGCTTCCGCGCACTACAAATCATCAAGTCCCACCCCGAGACCGCCATGGTGCCGGTCATCATGTACACCTCCAAAAGCGGCGATGTCTATACCGGTCAAGCCCGCGCGCTGGGCGCCCTGGACGTGATCAGCAAGGACACCATCAATGCCACTGACCTATCCAAGGTCATGGAAGGCATTCATATTTATCCGCTCAAAAAAGCCCAGGAAGCGGTAACGGAGCCTGAGGAAGTGATGCTGCCCGATGACGGCATTAATCCCCAACTGGATATCAGCGACCTGCCACCGGTAGAAGCGGTAACAGCCCCGGCACCGCGTACCGAAGGGCCGAGCAGCGATAACTCTCGCCGCATTGAATTGCGGATCTCTCAACTTGAACATGCCATTGACGACAGCCGCCGGGTGATTACCGCGCGCCTGGTGCGGGAAATCCAGAAACTGCGTTACAACATCAGCCGTGAGCTGACCGAACATGTGGCGCCCGCAGAGCCCGTCACAAAGCCCGAGGCCCTGGCTGCAGATGAGGCTCAAGCGGTACCCGTTACTGAGCCGCCGCGTCAGGGTTGGTTCCTTCCTTTCGCCACCCTGGCGGTGGTGTTGATCGTCGGCGGCTTCTCATTCACTTATTTCAATAAACTGAATGAACGCCTGAACGCGCTCAGCGAACAGCAAGCCGAGCAACGCAGCCACTTGAATGACATCACCAATAAACTGGTGGAGCTGCACACATCCCTGGAAATGCAAAGCAACATGCAAACCCAACTCGGCGTTGTGAACAGCGGCCGCGTAGTAAAAAGCAATATGTTGAACGATATGGTGTGGGCGTTTAATCAGAACGGTGCTATGCCGTTCAACCCGGACATCATGGACCCGAATGCGATTAAACGGTTGAGTGAATTTGTTCACCGCATCAGCCAACAGGGTTTTAAAGGTGCGGTATGGGTAAATCTGAGTGCCGGTGATTTTTGCGTCGTGACCGACAGCGCTGGCCGCGCACAATTACCGGGGAAAGATGCACGCATGTCAGACTGCATGTTGCTGAGCGAGCTTTACACCATCGAGAATATGATGGAAGAAGTGGTTGAGGAAATCGATTCAAATCTGGTGGCGATCAACAGCGTAAACCGTGGCGATATCAATGTGATTGTCAGTCGTATGGACGATCAGTTACTCAATTATCCAACCCGCCAACCACAAACGTTAGCGAGCGAATGGAATCGTGTTGCACAAAATAATAATCGGTTGACGATCGAGCTTAGTGATGTCGATAGTTTGCAATAGTATTTTTTATTGCTGATAGTAAATCATTAGCAC
>CAMPIG010000203.1 GCA_946886255.1 uncultured Cellvibrio sp.
TTGCTTTTCATAACCACCAATCGTGTTGATCTCCACCACACCATTAACGCGCATCAACTGCGGGCGAATAATCCAATCCTGTATTTCCCTGAGCGCGGTGATGTCGTACTCCTGTGTGGCAGCACCGGTAGCTTCGACGGTGTAACTGAAAATTTCTCCCAGGCCGGTGGCAATTGGTCCCATACCTGGTTCGATACCTTCGGGCATTTGATTGGCTATTTGATTGAGTCGTTCGTTAACCAGTGAACGCGCAAAATAAATATCGGTACCTTCATCGAAGACGGCCGTGACTTGTGACAACCCGTAACGCGACAGGGAACGTGTGTAAGCGAGACCCGGTAATCCGGACAAACTGTTTTCGATGGTGTAAGTGATGCGTTGTTCGACTTCCAATGGAGAGTAACCAGCAGCCTCGGTATTGATCTGCACTTGTACGTTGGTGATGTCGGGTACCGCATCAATCGGAAGACGTTGGTAATTCCACACACCTAAAGCAATAAAGAGCAATACTCCAAAAATAATTAAGCTCCGCCGTTCAATGGCGACGCGCAATATGGTTTGTAACATGGCGCCTCCTAGTGAACATGAGCTGCACCGGATTTCTCCAGGTCAGCTTTTATCAGAAAACTATTGTCTACCACGTAATCTTCGCCGGCTTGCAAACCGCTCAAAACCTCAACGAATTGCGCATTGCTTCGTCCTGCAATAATCGGGCGTGCAGTGTAATGATCACCGTGCCGAACAAACACGACGGATTGGCCGTCGTGCTGTTGGACCGCACGTTTTTCTATCAGAAGCGCGACTTTATCTTCCGCAACCGTGACGAGAGCTTCAACCAGTGCTCCTGCCATTAGTTGCTGTCCTTCATTGTCAATAGGTACATGCGCTGTAACTGTGGGAGTATCACCATTACCTGCAGTGAGATAAGTGATAACCCCGTGCGCTATAGCCTGGCTTGAACGGGCATCCGTTTGATAAACATCCACGCGTTGTCCAATACGAATATCTTGTGTATCGCGGGCAAAAACACTCAGGTCCAGTTCCAATTGTGCATAGCTGGCGAGGGTGAAAAGTATTTCTTCACCTGTGTATTCACCAGTGTTTGCATGGCGATCAATTACGACGCCATCAATGGGTGAAGTAATGTCATAAACACGCAAGCTGTCATTCGCTTCAATGCGTGCGATGACAGTACCGGCTTTTATGGACTCACCAATCTGGACATTTACCTGACGAATCAATCCCGGGAAGTGGGCACGAATATGGCTGATATGTTGCGGGTCGGGTTTCAGTCGACCAAACAATAAAACCCTTTGTTGTAAAACACCGCCGCTGGCTATGCGGGTTTGAATACCGGATTGATTGGCCAGCGCAGAGGGGATGTTGACTTGGTTTTCAGTATGTTCATGTTCATCGTGTCCGTGGTGGTCAGACGCTTCGTCAACGCCATGATCATGATCTGGTGAAGCCATCGTTGATGAAGAATTTAACAACAGCATGATGCACAAAAAAATAAAGATAGAAAATTTCATGGTGTGACTCCTTGCATGGATTGCTGCTGGTATTCGTTAAACATGATTGAACCGCTCAGTCGTTCAATTTCGGTGCGCCAGTAATGGACCTGTGTGGCCGATTGAATCAGTTCAAGTTGTGCGTCCAGTAACTCATTGTGTGCAAGGCTCCATTCCATGTAACTGTAACGACCGCGTGCAAACGTATCGTCCGCCTCGGTAACGGCGCGAGATAGTAACGGCACAACTTCGTCGCGCAAGATCCTTGCTCGTTGAATCGCGAGGCGCTGTTGTTCCGTTAATTGTAAAAGTTGACTGCGCAGATTGAGGATCGCGCTGTCCTGTTGTTGCATGGCTAATTGTTGTTGCGCACGCGCGGCTTTTATCTCACCGGATGCGCGAGCTCGACTGGATAACGGTATACTGACGCCCAGCACCAGAGCGGTATCATCGCTTTCGCGTATATGGCGAATACCCGCTTGCCACTCCGGCGTCAGTGAGCTACGGCTGCGTGCGAAATCCAACTCAGCCTTGCGCAATCGCGTTTCATCAGCCAATAAGCGCAGGTCAGGGTGTTGATCCAATAAGTTGAGAATGTGCTCGCGGGATACAGGTGAGCCGAGGTTGCGCAAGTTGCCTTGAGCGGAAAAGAGAAAGTCGTCTGGCTCACCCCATAATTTACTTAGCGACATTTTCGCCAGCAGCACCGTATTTTCTGCTTCGAGACGAGCAATATCAGCGTGAGCAAGCGCTGCTTGCGCACGCAGTAACTCTACCGTGGGGGAACGACCGGCAGCGACGCGTTTCTCTAAATCTGCAACACAGTATCGCCAGAGTTGATAACTTTGTTGGTGGATACTCAATACCTCTTGCGCGGCGATCACCGCAATAAAACCGCGCGTGATCTCCGTCATCAGATCCAGCGCAAACAACTGTTCTTCAGTCGCGAGCGCTTGCTGTCGCGCAGTGACAATTGATTGTCGCGCGTCCCGTTGATAACGCGGTTCGATAACGGATGACAAGGACAATGTCAGTTCGGCACTTTGGGTTTCCTGAAAGTCGCCACTGCCGGCGATATTTTCCAGTTCAGCAGATAAGGTCAGCGGTGGTGACAGAGCCGCACTTTCCAGCTCGCCCGCGAGGGATTGCGCGCGCAGTGTAAAGTGAGTTAACTGCGGATGTTGTTGCAGGCCGAGACGCAACGCGTCCTGCAATGACAATAAACGTTGGTCGGACTGTTCAGCCTTGGCCGACGCCATAATGAATAAGCACAACGCGATCAAAGCGCCGTGCTGTAATAAATTACGCATAGAAACTCCAGCATAGAGATTTCAGCAAATAATAAGAGTCACGGTTTTCAATGAGAAAACGGGAAGATAAAAGGCCTAGCTGGAGAAGGGTGGTGGTGCACGCAGCGGCGGGTGTAACAGGAAATGTTTATTGGCAAATGGCTGAGAAACGGTGCGGGTAAACGAGGGTGTGGAGACAATCAACAGCAGCGCGTAAACCAACGCGGTGATGAGCAGTGGCAGTTCGATTTTGGTGAGCTTGAATAGAATGGATTCTACGAGTTCGGCATCAGTATCGATATGAACTTCATCGCTATGTTCGTGATCGGGGTGACCATTCAGCAAATCCATATGCACCGACACTGGTGGTTCCTGTCCATCAAAACAGAAATGTCCATGCAACCCACCCCACATAGCGCACAACCAGACGATCAACGTCAGGAAAATAAACCGGCGGTAGCGGGTAAGGTGATTGGGCACACGCGCATCTCATAGTCGGGAATGCGCAGACTATAACGGATAACCCTCAGTCGCAAGTAGGTCGGATTAGCCAAAGGCGTAATCCGACATTATTCTTCTTGCGGCCCTACTCCTGTTCCCGCGCAATTGCACGATAACCAATATCCTTGCGATAGAAAGCACCATCCCACTGAATTTTCGCGGCTAATTGATAAGCGCGCTGTTGCGCTTCAGAAACGGTTTTACCTAACGCCGTAGCGCAAAGCACGCGGCCACCGTTGGTGATGACCATGCCATCTTTATTGGTCGTACCGGCATGGAAAACTTTTTCGCCACTGACTTCTTCGGTGGGTAAGCCGGAAATCACATCGCCTTTGTTGTAATTGCCGGGATAACCTCCTGCGGCCAACACAACACCGATAGAGGCGCGTTCATCCCATTCGGCGGTTACTTTATCCAGATCGCCTTTCAAAGCGGTCAGGCACAGCTCTACCAAATCAGATTGCAGGCGCAGCATGATCGGTTGGGTTTCCGGATCGCCGAAGCGGCAATTGTATTCAATCACCTTGGGTGCGCCGGAAGCGTCAATCATCAAACCGGCATACAAAAAGCCGGTATAGTCGTTACCTTCCGCAGCCATGCCGTCCACGGTAGGGCGAATAATGTCCTGCATAACCCGATCGTGCACGGCTTGAGTGACGACTGGCGCCGGAGAGTAGGCACCCATGCCGCCTGTGTTAGGGCCGGTATCGCCATCACCCACGCGTTTGTGATCCTGACTGGTGGCCATCGGCAAAATATTTTTACCGTCGACCATCACAATAAAACTGGCTTCTTCACCGGCGAGAAATTCTTCAATCACTACACGACAGCCGGCATCACCAAAAGCATTGCCGGATAACATATCGCGCACGGCCTCTTCAGCTTGCGCGAGAGTTTCTGCCACGATCACCCCTTTGCCCGCCGCCAGACCATCGGCCTTCACCACAATGGGCGCGCCTTTCTCACGCAGATAAGCCAGTGCCGGCTCAACCTCGGTGAAGTTTTGATAATCCGCGGTGGGAATCTTGTGACGGGCGAGGAAATCTTTGGTGAAGGCTTTGGAGCCTTCCAGCTGTGCTGCACCTTTGGTGGGGCCAAAGCAGGGCAGTTTACGTTCATTGAAGAAATCGACAATGCCAGCCACCAGGGGAACTTCCGGCCCGACAATGGTTAAACCCACATCGTTTGCTTCAGCAAACTCGGCAAGCCTGGCGAAGTCGAGAATGTCGATAGACACATTGGCGAGTTTATTATCGAGCAGCGTACCGGCATTACCCGGTGCAACAAACACTTTTTCAATCTGCGGGCTTTGCGCCGCTTTCCAGGCCAACGCATGTTCGCGTCCGCCACTGCCAATAATCAACACATTCATAATTCGCATCTCAACCGTAGGTCGGATTAGGCGCACCGCGCCGTAATCCGACATTTCTTATTAACTATGTAATGAAACCTTGCGTCGGATTACGGCGCTGCGCGCCTAATCCGACCTACATTTTAATGGCGGAAGTGGCGCATGCCGGTGAACACCATGGCCATGCCGTGTTCATCGGCGGCGGCGATCACTTCCTCATCGCGCATGGAGCCGCCGGGTTGGATCACTGCCGCGATGCCGACTTTCGCGGCGTTATCAATACCGTCGCGAAATGGAAAAAATGCATCGGAAGCCATGACCGAACCTGCGACTTGCAATCCAGCATGTTCAGCTTTAATCGCGGCGATACGTGCGGAGTTAACGCGGCTCATCTGGCCCGCACCCACACCGACAGTTTGATTATTTTTTGCATAGATAATCGCGTTGGATTTCACAAACTTGGCTACCTTCCACGCGAATAATAAATCACGCATTTCGGTTTCGGTGGGTACACGTTTGGTTACGACTTTCAATTCGCTTTCCGTCACCATGCCGTTATCGCGATCCTGCACCAGCAAACCGCCATTGACGCGTTTGTAATCGAGACCACCCATGCGTTCAGTGCCCCACTCGCCGCAGGCCAGAAGGCGCACATTTTGTTTGGCTTTCACAACTTCAACAGCATCGGCGGCAATGTTCGGTGCAATAATCACCTCCACAAATTGACGCTCGATGATGGCTTTAGCGGTTTCCGCATCCAGTTCGCGGTTAAACGCAATAATGCCGCCAAAGGCCGATTCCGGGTCAGTGGCATAGGCCAGGTCGTAAGCGGTTTTGATATTGCTGCTGATGGCTACGCCGCAGGGGTTTGCGTGTTTGACGATGACGCAGGCTGGCTCAGTAAAGGATTTAACCGTTTCCAGTGCAGCATCGGTGTCGGCTACATTGTTATAGGAAAGTTCTTTGCCTTGTAGCTGTTTCGCGGTGGCGATGCTGACTTCCTGCGGATTTTTTTCAATATAGAACGCTGCTTTCTGATGCGGATTTTCACCGTAACGCATCTCTTGCGCTTTGATAAATTGCGTGTTGAATGTACGCGGAAAATCTTCACTGCCGCCGTCAACCAGGCGACCAAAATAATTGGCAATTGCACCATCATAAGCAGCGGTGTGTTCGTAAGCTTTAATCGCCAGATCAAAACGGGTTTTGTAAGTGGTGTTGCCGTTATTGGTTTTTAATTCTTCAAGGATAGCGGTGTAATCTGCGGCGTTTACAACAATGTTCACAAACGCATGATTTTTGGCCGCCGCGCGTACCATGGTCGGTCCGCCGATATCGATATTTTCCACGGCGTCTTCCAAAGAGCAGTCGGCCTTGGCGACGGTTTTTTCAAAGGGATATAAATTAACGACGACCATATCAATGGCGTTGATGCCATGCTCGCTCATCACCACATCGTCCATACCGCGACGAGCGAGGATGCCACCATGCACTTTTGGGTGCAGGGTTTTAACGCGACCGTCCATCATCTCCGGAAAACCGGTGTAATCAGAAACCTCGATAGCAGGAATCTTGTTGTCGGTGAGCAGGCGGTAGGTGCCGCCGGTGGATAAAATTTCCACGCCTTGGGCGTGCAGGGCTTGTGCAAATTCCACAATACCGGTTTTATCTGAGACGCTGATCAAAGCGCGCTTGACGGGAACAAGATTAACGCTGGACATGTTGGTGGTATTTCCCCATGGTTAAACAGAAATCGACAAACTGTTAAAAAGCAAAAGGGGTGGTTTTTATTCCACCCCTTCTATGGGAGACGCCGAACTGCGCTCCGCGATACCGCCTTAGAGCAGGCCGTATTGCTTTAATTTCTTACGCAAGGTTCCGCGGTTGAGCCCCAGGACTTGTGCGGCGCGTGTTTGGTTGTGACGGGTGTACTTGAGCACGATCTCCAACATCGGCGCCTCAACTTCAGCCATAACCATGTCGTAAACATCACTTACTGGCTGGCCATCAAGGTTCTGGAAATAATTTTCCATCGCCTGTTCGACGCAACCGCGCAGGGATTGTGATTGCGCTGCCTGGGCAAAGCCATTGGCAGGGCTGGTGGTGGCTGGGGCTTCTGTCATAAAAGTTGCTGTGTTCATGCCGCTATATCCTCTTTCGTAATCAGCTGTTCAAAGAATGTTTGAACGCTGGCATGTTGTTCTTCTGCGTTTTCGAGACGATTGAACTGTTGGCGAAACAACTCACTGCCGGCGACGGTTTGCAAATACCAACCCACATGTTTGCGAGCGATACGCGGCCCCATTACATCGCCATAGAAGTCGTACAGTTCACGCAGATGGCTACAAAGAATTTCCCTGACTTCCGTCAGAGAGGGTTCAGGTAATTGTTCACCTGTACGCAGGTAATGCGTTATTTCGCGGAAAATCCACGGCCGCCCTTGAGCAGCCCGTCCGATCATGACCGCTTGTGCGCCGGTATGATCAAGCACGTGGCGCGCCTTGGCTGCCGAGTCGATATCACCGTTGCAAAACACCGGAATATCCACTGCCTGCACCACGGCGGCTATCGTGTCGTACTCCGCCGCTCCCGCAAAACCACAGGCGCGGGTGCGTCCGTGGACCGCGAGGGCGGCGATACCATTGTCCTGTGCGATTCGCGCAACGCGCACGGCGTTACGGTCTTCCATACTCCAGCCGGTGCGAATCTTCAGGGTCACCGGGATATCCACGGCTGAGACAACAGCGCGCAGAATATCGTTTACCAGTTGTTCATCTTTTAACAAAGCCGAGCCCGCTGCTTTTTTGCAGACCTTCTTGGCGGGGCAACCCATATTGATATCAATAATCTGGGCTCCGTTGTCCGCATTCAGGCGCGCTGCCTCGGCCATTATCTCTGGATCACCGCCGGCAATTTGCACCGATACAGGTGCGACTTCACCGCGATGGTCCAGGCGCAAACTGCTCTTGCGACTGCCCCAGAGTTCCGTATTGGCGGTTACCATTTCAGACACCACCAGCCCCGCACCCAATTGACGGCACAACTGCCGGAAGGGCCGGTCGGTTACCCCGGCCATAGGCGCAAGGATGACCTGACTGTCGATCTGATAGGGACCTATCCGGAACACATGGCGCTCCACTGGATGAGCAGATTGCAAAAAAATGATGGAGGATCTCGCTGTTACCAGCGATGTGCCAAAGCTGTTATCCCGCAATAGGACTCACAACCTCTGGCCCATGGATTTTCTGCGTTAAGGCACCTGCGTAAAAGGGTCGCCATGATACCTGTTTGCATCGCTGATGGGAACGTGGAAATTGCGCAAAGTGGCGTTTTTTTGAGCGCTCTATAGCGGTGGCTGCAAGAGCACTGCTTGTCAATATCGCCAGTAGATTATTCAGGAATATACACGTGGTAATTCACCGCTGTGGAACCAGGATCAACCAGTTCCAGGGTAAGGTGAACCGGTTGATTTTGTGGCATCAGGCTCCTGCCGGCCAGCTCACCGCGCAGGTATTCCTGAGGCTTGAAGCGCCGCGAGGCCACGGGTGTGTCATCAATTGTACTGAACGCCAGGATCAGGTCGGGGAAGGGTTGTTGGAAGCTGGCGTTGTTCAACAGGATGGCATCCACAATCAAGGTATTTTCCAGTTGGGGATGATTGCGTACTACCAGGTTGTACGCGCGAATTTTGCTGCGATCTACCAG
>CAMPIG010000204.1 GCA_946886255.1 uncultured Cellvibrio sp.
TTTTCTGATTCGGATGCCATTTGCAATACCTTTATCCTTAAGTTAATTTTAAGATTCCTGAACTCTCATTCTATGACTGATGTCAGGAATTCACAGAGCGGACTTAAGATAACATAGTGAGCCCCACCCGGGGAGGCGCAAACAGGAAGTTTCTACTGTGTCGGAATCTGCTTTCATGAACGTAGGATGATGTTATTAGATAGGCTCCGTCCGAAAATTTTTATGGGGAACAAGCAATGGGCGAAACTGATCTACGCGATGGATTAGCGGTGGAACGTACCCACTTGGCCAACGAACGCACGCTACTGTCTTATATCCGCACAGCCCTGGCTCTGCTGGCTGGGGGTGCGATGGTGTTGAAGTTTCTGAATAATGATCCAGTGCTGATGCCGTTTGCCTGGGCGGCGCTGGTGGTGGGTACGCTGGTGTTGGTGATCGGCAGTTATCGCTTTTTCAGTGTGCGGCGGCGTATCAGCCGCGGTTGATTTTGTTGGTAAAAAGGATGCTTCTCTCAGGGAGCAAGGATGATAATTTTCTCGTGTATATTGCCCTCCTTCTCCGCTTTCTCTGATAGATACTCGCCAACCTCAGGTGGGTTGAAAAATTTTTATTCCCGGGTGAATCCGAACGGCCGTTTCTTGCTTCTAATCCCATAGCAAGCGGCGATAGCGCCGTGGGCAGAGCCAGTCGGGCAGATGACAGATGTCATTAGTTTGTTAATTTCGGTAAAAACCTGGCCATTTTGCAGATGGTTTTCGGGAAAACTGTTTAAGCTTGGCGCAAGCCCGTGGTTCCACGAAGGATTCAGAAAACAATGATCAAACTGCATAACATTCATAAATACTATTCCACCGGTGAGCAACGCTTGCACGTGCTCAAGGGAATTGACCAGCATATTCGCGAGGGCGAGCTGGTATCGATCATGGGCTCGTCCGGTTCGGGCAAGTCTACCTTGTTGAATATCCTCGGGATTCTCGATAATCACGATGAAGGTGATTACTTTTTGAATGGGGTGGAGATCCGCCACCTTAAGGAAAAAAAGGCCGCCCAACTGCGCAATCAGTTGCTGGGTTTTATTTTTCAGTCATTCAATTTATTGCCGTTCAAAAACGCCACGGAAAATGTGGCCCTGCCGTTGTATTACCAGAATGTCAGCCGGAAGGAGCGCAATTACCGCGCAGCGCAATATCTGGAGATGGTGGGGTTGTCCAATCGTGCGACCCATATGCCCAATGAATTATCCGGTGGCCAAAAACAGCGTGTCGCTATCGCCCGTGCGTTGGTGACGAAGCCGAAGGTCATTCTCGCTGATGAACCCACCGGTGCGCTAGACAGCCAGACCACCCAGGAAATTATGGCGCTGATGAAAGACGTTCACAGCCTCGGCAATACCATTGTGATCGTGACTCACGAACAGGACATTGCTGATCAAACCGAACGCCAGATTATCCTCAAAGACGGCTTGATTGTGCCGGGCAGAAAAAACTCACCCGTCACAGTGGCACCCGCCATCGCCAACGAAGAAGACATCCTGGGGTAAATGACAATGGACGGTTTACAGGAAATTCTCTACACCCTGCGTCAGAACAAATTGCGCACTGCGCTGACCGCATTCGGCGTGTTCTGGGGCATCCTGATGTTGATTTTATTACTCGGTGCCGGACGCGGGATGCAGAACGGCGTTTACGCCGATTTCGGTTCGGATGTTCTGGATTTTATCGTGGTGTACACCGGCACGACATCCGTGGCCTATCGTGGCATGGGCCTGGGTCGGCAAATTAGTTTGACGCTCGACGATGTGGAAGCTATTCAACGGCAAGTGAAAGGTGTTGGCGTGATTTCACCGACCAACGAACGCGGTGGTATTTCGATTGTTTACGGCGATAAAACCGGCAGCTTTGCGGTTCACGGTGTGCCGGATGAATTCTTCAAGGTAAAAGAAAGCGTGCCCTTTCCGCTGGGGCGCAAGATCAATCCGCTGGATGACGAATATGTGCGCAAGATTGCTGTCGTTGGCACCGTCGTCGCCGAACGGGTGTTTGGTAAAGATGTTGATCCAGTTGGAAAAGATATTCGGGTTAACGGCGTAATGATGAAGGTGGTGGGCACCTTTTACGATAAGGGAAATCGTGGCCGCGATTCCGAACGTGTGTACATTCCTATCACCACCTTTCAGAAATTATTTGGTGCCAGCGACAAGATTGCCGCTATCTGGCTGCGACCCCAGTCCGGCTTTGATGGTTTCGTGGTGGAAGAAAAAATAATCGAGTTATTAAAACGTCGTCACGCGGTATCACCGGAAGATCGTCGTGCGATTCGCTCGTTCAACATGGCCGAGCCGGCGAAGATGATAAACGGTTTGTTCCTCGGTATTAATGCGTTTATCTGGTTTGTCGGTCTGGGTACTTTAATGGCCGGGATTGTGGGTGTGAGTAACATCATGATCATCACGGTTAAAGAACGTACCCGTGAAATCGGTATTCGCAAAGCGCTCGGTGCAACGCCTTTAAATATTGTCAGCACGCTGCTGTTTGAGTCGATACTAGTGACCAGTATTGCGGGCTATGCAGGGCTGGTCGTGGGTGTGGGTTTGATCGAGCTGGTGTCGTATTTACTGAAGTCCGTGGGTGCGCAATTGCCTTACTTTACTAACCCCGAAATAAACTTTCAGGTGGCTATCACTGCGATCATTCTCTTGATTGTGGTCGGTGCGCTGGCAGGGCTGATGCCCGCGTTGCGCGCTGCGAAGATTATGCCCATTGAAGCCATGCGCGCGGATTAACCCCATGATGATTGATACAGAAAAGTGGCAGGAAATTTTTAAGACCTTGGGCCAACATAAGTTGCGCACATCGCTCACCGCTTTCGGTGTGTTCTGGGGAATCTTTATGCTCACCGTGTTGCTCGGTGCGGGTAAAGGCCTGGAAAACGGTGTGATCGAAGGTTTTCCACGAGTAGCTAACAGTGTGTATATCTGGGTACAAGGGACCACGCAAGTACCGTATCAAGGCCTTCCCATTGGTCGCCAGATTCAGCTGGAAGCTGCGGATGTTAAAGCCATTGAAGACAATGTGCCCAGTGTCAGTTTTATTCGCGGACAAAATTCTGTGGGCATCTGGGAGGGCACGCCACCTTACACAAAGTACAAAGATAAAAACGGCACTTTCTATGTACAAGGCACCCACGCCGGCATGGCCAATATTAATTCCATGCGCATTATCGAGGGCCGCGGCGTCAATGAGACCGATGATAATGAACGACGCAAGGTGGCGATCATCGGTACGCGGGTAAAAACCCAATTATTTGATGAAGGCGTCAATCCACTGGGTGAGAATATCACCATATCGGGCATCAGTTTTACCGTGATTGGGGTGTTTAAATCCCTGGCAGATGGCAACCAGCAACAGGAAGAAGAAAAAATTTATATTCCCAACGACACATTGCGTTACGCCTTTAATCAAGTCGGTTGGGTCGGCAGTTTTGTAGTGTTGCCACAACCGGGTTTACATGCGCGAATAGCGGAACAGGATGTAAAAAAATACCTCGCCGAGATCAAAAAAGTGTCACCGGATGATGTCGGGGTGTTCGGCAGTTTCAATTTGCAAAATGAATTCGACAAGATTCAGGGACTATTTACCGGTATAGAAGTGTTCAGCTGGATGGTGGCTATCGGCACCATCATGGCCGGCGCGATCGGGGTGGGTAATATCATGTTGATTGTGGTGAAAGAACGTACGCGGGAAATCGGTTTGCGCAAAGCGCTGGGTGCTACACCGACATCGATCGTTGCGATGATTGTACAGGAATCCATTTTTATCACCGCCGTAGCGGGTTACATGGGCCTGGTGGTGGGTGTTTTCCTGCTCGAAGGCGTAAGTAATTTATTAGAAGCCAGTGGCGGCGGCTCCGGTATGTTTCGTCGACCCGAAGTAGATTTTGCGACGGCGATCAGTGCGTTAGTCGTGTTGGTGATATCCGGTTTGCTGGCCTCGCTGATGCCTGCCGCCAAGGCGGCCGCCGTGAATCCGATTGTGGCTTTGCAAGATGAATAATTGAGGTGTCCGCTGAAAATGTCTTGTGTTGTAGCGCAACTATTTTTCAGCAGCCCGAACAAATCTGTAAAAAATTTCAGTCAAAGGTAAGAAGGGAAAAATGAAAAAATTAGTGTGGTTTGCCGTATTGGCTTTGATCGCGTTTATCTTTATCGGGACAGCTGTATTTCTGTTTAATAAATCCCAGGAGAAACCGGTGGTTTACGAAACGGATGCGCCGTTTAAAACAACCATCGTCAAGAAAACCGTGGCCATCGGTAAAGTGATTCCGCGTAAAGAGGTCAATGTAACCTCCCAGGTATCCGGCGTGGTGGAAAAGGTCTACGTCATTGCCGGTCAAACGGTTAAGAAAGGCGATTTGATCGCGCGTATTACCCTTGCGCCCAATATGGTGATGTTGAACAGCGCGGAGTCACAGCTGCAGTCAGCCCAGATCAATCTAAAAAATGCTGAAGATGAACTGGAGCGGCAGAAAAAATTGTATGCCGATAAACTCATCTCTGAATCGGAGTACAACAAATTTTTATTGACCTATAACCTTCAGCGTCAAGCGGTAGAGTCGGCGGAAAATAACCTGCTACTGATTCGCGAGGGCGCCACGCGTACGTCTGACCTGGTGTCAAATATGATTCGCGCTACGGTCGATGGCATGATCCTTGATGTACCTAACAAGGAAGGTGCGTTTATTGTGGAGTCCAGTACCTACGGTGCGGGCACCACAGTGGCCAGCCTGGCAGACATGAACGATATGATCTTCGAAGGGATGGTCGACGAAGCGGAAGTAGGCAAGATCCGTGAAGGCATGGAACTGGTATTGGATGTGGGCGCCCTTGAAGGCGAACCCTTCAGCGCGGTGCTGGAATATATCTCACCCAAAGGTATTGAAGACCAGGGCACCATCAAATTCCAGATCCGTGCGGCGGTGACCCTGAGTGACCAATTGTTCCTGCGCGCCAATTACAGCGCTAATGCGGATATCGTGCTGGACAAACGTGAGGATGTGCTGGCGATCAACGAAGGTAATCTGTTGATTGAGGACGAGCAACATTTTGTGGAAGTTGAAACAGCACCGCAGCAATTTGAGAAACGCAAGGTGGAAACGGGGCTGTCTGATGGTATCAATATTGAAATTGTGTCAGGTCTCAAAGAAAGCGAGAAGATCAAACGCCGTTGAGAAGCCGTCGCTCATAGCGGATAATGCGGGCCACATCAGTGGCCCTTTTTTATAGCGTTTTATGGGCGTCTGCAAAGCCACACGCTGACCTATAAAGCGAACTACAAATTGTTACAACATACCGGAACCTTTCAAGGTATACATAAGTTGGGTGATTTTGCCCGGGCAACTTATGTACGCAATTATGAATAAACACCTTATCCAAGCCTGGTTTTTACTCCTCGGCTGCTTCAGCGTAACGGCGATGGCCGACGACTGTGAGAGCAGCGCGGAAGGCTGCGTGGAGATTGGTAAATGGCAGGTCGCCGTCGCGGTTGGCGCGGGCGTGCGCACCAACCCGGTGATCGATAACGATGATATTCCGCTCTATGTCATTCCGCAGGTCAGTTATAACGGCGAACGCTTCTTCCTGCAGAACCTTGATCTGGGTTATATCCTGTTCGAGGACGACACCCGACAATTCAACGTATTGTTAACACCCAGTTACGATCAAGTGTTTTTCCGCCGGTGGGATGTGAACAATTTTGTACTCACCGAAAATCTGCTATCCGATCCCGGCCCGACCTTCGGCCCAGCAACCGATGCTTATCATAAGCTCATCGATACCGACCAACTGCGCAAACGGCGTATGGCGGGTCTGGCTGGCTTTGAATACAACCACCAGTTCAACAAGGTTGATCTACAGTTCCACGCCTTGCAGGAGTTCACCGGTTATCACGATGGGCAGGAAGTTCGGATTGCCCTGGCGCGGCGTTTTTCAGCGGGCAAACATCACTGGATTTTATCCGGCGGGGCTATCTGGCAAAGCGAAGCGGTACTCGACTATTACTATGGCATTCGCGAAGGTGAGGGCGGCACCCAGGGCTATCGCTACAACCCCGGTAGCGGTATATCCGGCGTTGCGCGCGTCGACTGGAATTATCACATTAATGATCGCTGGAGCCTCACCTTTACTACCGCCTATCGGAAACTGGCCTCGGGCATCCGGCGCAGTCCCATCGTAAACGACGATAAAGTGATTACCTCATTTATTGGAGGGGTATACCATTTTTAACGGCAGGTTATTTTCGGTATCCACAAGGCTGTTTTGCTTGCTTGCGTTATCGCTGAGCAGCTACGCTGTGGCTGACGAAAAAAAACTGCCGGTTATTCAGTTCTCCATCAAGCCACGCCTGTGTGTACTGGCTGCCAAAGAAGAAGTGTGTCGCGACGAGCTGGAAGTCACCTGGACGGCGGAAGAGGCACGCAGCCTGTGCTTGTACCAAAGCGGCGAACCCATGCCCTTGCGCTGTTGGGAAAATCAAACCGAGGGTGCCTACCAATTTAATATTACCGCCAGTACCAGTGTCGATTTTCATCTGCGTGAAGAAGAAGGTACGCAAGCCTTGGGCAGTGAAGTGTTTGAAGTGGTTTACGATCAAAAGAAATTCCGCAAACAGCGGCGCAACCCCTGGAGTTTTTTCTAGCGCGATCGGTTTATGACTATGAACAACAATCTCATCCTGTTAGTAGAAGACGACCGCCGCCTGGCTGAACTGGTCAAGGACTTTCTCGAAAGCAATGATTTTGCCGTGGTGGTGGAAGCGCACGGTAACCGCGTGATTCGCCAATGTCAGAACGTCAATCCGGCTTTGATCATCCTCGACATTATGTTGCCCGGTAAAGACGGCCTGACCTTATGTCAGGAGTTGCGACCGGAATACAAAGGCCCGATCCTGATGTTGACGGCACGTAATGAAGACGTGGATCAAGTGCTCGGCCTGGAGTACGGTGCGGATGATTACGTCATCAAGCCGGTTGAACCCAGGGTTCTGCTCGCCCGCATTCGTGCATTGTTACGCCGTTATTATCAAACCGATGTGCGCGAACAGGAAGCGTTGATATTTGATCAATTAACCATTCAACCCATTCAGCGCAAAGTGGAACTGGCGGGCCAGGAAATTCATCTGTCCAGCCACGAGTTTGATTTGCTTTTAGCATTGGCCAATCAGGCGGGCCAGATTCTCAGCCGTGAATTTTTATTCAACCAGATTTACAGTCGCCCCTACGATGGCTTGGACCGTTCCATTGACGTGCGCATTTCGCAGCTGCGTAAAAAGTTACTCGATAATCCGGAAAATCCTACGCGCATAAAAACCATCTGGGGACGCGGCTATTTATTTATTGCCGACGCCTGGAAGGATTAGCAGGCGTTTATGAACCGCGCGTTTATCTCGCTGTATTTCTTTATTGTCTTTTCGGTCATTGTTATCGGTTGGGGTTTGGATAAGTTTTGGGAAAAACTTTATCCAGCGCCCGATCTGGAGACTGATGTAGCCGACTTGATTATCTTGCTTGAGCAAGATCTCGATCTGCTATCAGCGGAGCAACAACACGCTCGCATTGCGCAGCTTAATCAACACTTACACAATCAACTGCAGTTAATTCATATTGATGACCTCGCTAATTCGTTGGCGACACAACAGATTCGCGCAGGTGAGGTGGTCAGTGCTTCTGCCGATTCTGATCGCCTGATCTGGTACAAACGCGTGGCAGACAGTGATCAGGTATTGGTGATGGTCTCGCCCACGCCTGATCAGACGCGCTCACCGGTTTACTCCGGATTATTGATAATTTTTTACCTCGGCATTGCGCTGGTGGTTTTCCTGTGGGTCTGGCCTTTGTCGCGCGATCTCAGCCGACTGGAAAAACACACGCGCCTGGTGGGTAAGGACGGCGCGCCGGATCAAATTGCTGTTGCGCCTACCTCGACAGTCTTTACCCTGGCTAACGCATTTAATCGTATGGCCAAACGCATTCGCGAATTGATTGGCTCCCATAAAGAAATGACTTACGCGGTCTCGCACGAATTGCGCACACCCCTGGCGCGTATGAAATTTGCCTTGGCGATGGCGAATAACCATGGTGATGCGCAAGTGCAGAAACAGCTCGACAGTATTCATCAAGATGTAATGGAGATGGAAAACCTCATCAGTTCACTGTTGAGTTATGCGGGCTTCGAACAGGAATCCCAACAGCTTGATCGTTGTGATGGATATATGCAGGATTTACTGAGTGAAATTATTGCGCGTATTTATCGCGACCGCCCGGACG
>CAMPIG010000205.1 GCA_946886255.1 uncultured Cellvibrio sp.
TTGCTGCCGACAATATCGGTCTGGTATTGAATAGCCAAGCTGCCATACATGCAGCGCCTGCATTTGATATTACCCAGAAACTGACCGATATGTTAAACAAAGCCAAGTAATTCGCCCTTCTGGCTGAGACCTTTCAGGTGGAAAAAACCTATTCACTTGCCGAACTGGCTCGGTACATTGATGCTGAGCTGGTTGGTGATCCTGATTATCATGTCAGGGCGTTCGCCAGTCTGCAATCTGCACAAGCGCATGACATCAGTTTTATAGCCAGCCCTGCATACACCAAATATCTGGCGATTTGTAATGCGGGTGCGGTGATCCTGAATGTCGAACAGGCCGCGCATTTCGCTGGCAACAAACTGGTGGTTGCCAATCCCTATGTCGGCTATGCCCGGTTGACACGGTTGTTTGACCACAGCCGTACCGAAGTTGTCGGTATTCACCCTTCAGCGGTCATCGGGGATGGCGTGACGCTGGGTGAGCACGTCAGTATTTCGGCTCACGCGGTTGTTGGCGCCGGGGTAAGTCTGGGTGATGGCGTGGTAGTTGGTCCCGGTACAGTAATCGGCGAAGATACCTCGATTGGAAATAATACCCGCCTGATGGCTAATGTGACGATCTATCACGGTATAGCCATTGGCGATGACTGTATTATCCATAGTGGCTCAGTTATCGGTGCGGACGGTTTCGGTTTTGCGCCCAACGGTAGGGAATGGGTCAAGATCCACCAATTGGGTGGTGTTATCATCGGTAACCGGGTTGAGATAGGTGCATGCACCACCATAGATCGCGGGGCATTGGGTAATACCGTATTAGACGACGGCGTGATTATTGATAATCTGGTTCACATAGCCCACAACGTGCGATTGGGTAAAAATTGTGCAATGGCGGCCACCTCGGCAATCGCAGGTAGTACGGTTGTTGGTGATAACTGCACTTTCTCCGGTGGTGTTGGTGTCGTTGGTCATATAGATATTGGCGATAATATTCATTTTACCGGTATGACCATGGTTTCCAGTTCTTTGTCTGAACCTGGTTCCTATTCCTCAGGTACACCAATGTCGACAACGAAAGAGTGGCGCAAGAATGCGGTGCGTTTTCGTCAGTTGGATGCTATAGCGACTCGCCTGAGTCGCCTTGAAAAAGATGTAAAAAAAGATTGAATTGAATAATCGTGAGGCTTTTGTGCGATGCGTTGCCGATTTTGCAACCTGCGTACAAAAGTCTCTTCATATTTTTTATAAGCTTAAAGCTGAGTATGCAGGGGTCTTCGACCATGATGGATGTGAATGAAATACGCGAATACTTACCTCATCGTTATCCATTTTTATTGGTCGATAGAGTCGTAGAGTTGGTAGAGGGTGAATCAATCATCGCCTACAAAAACATTACCGTGAATGAGGAAGTCTTCAATGGTCATTTTCCGCAGGCACCGATTTTCCCCGGCGTCCTGATTATTGAAGCTATGGCTCAGGCATCCGGTATTCTCGGTTTCAAAAGTGCCAAAAAGAAACCGCAAGATGGCTCCATTTACTTGTTTGCGGGCGTGGATGATGTGCGTTTCAAACGCCAGGTAATTCCCGGCGACCGTCTGCAACTGGAGTCTCGTGTCGTATCGGAAAAGCGTGGAATTTGGAAGTTCGAGTGCCGTGCAACTGTCGATGGTGCTTTGGCTGCATCGGCAACAATACTTTGTGCCGATCGCAAAATCTGATTGTGCATACATACGCATGGGTTGTCATCCCATAACCTGCACTGACTTTTAAAGTAAGCTTCTGTTCGCTGCTGCTGATATTTTATCGTGAGTGATACAGGTGGATCGACAACACCTCAGTCAACCAGAATGGTGAGAATAATTCCTTGATTGATTCACGAGCTATCATCCATCCCTCTGCCAAACTGGCCTCCGATGTCGAGGTTGGTCCTTGGTCCATGATCGGCCCTGATGTGGAAATCGGCGCGGGTACGGTTATCGCATCGCATGTCATTGTCAAAGGCCCGACGGTTATCGGTAAAAATAATCGGATCTATCAATTCTCGTCGATCGGTGAAGATACCCCCGATTTGAAGTACAAAGGTGAGCCAACGCGCTTGGTCATTGGTGATAACAATATCATTCGTGAAGGTGTCACCATTCACCGCGGTACTATCCAGGATCGTCACGAAACCACAATTGGTCATCACAACTTATTGATGGCCTACGTGCATATTGGCCACGACAGTGTGATTGGCAACCATTGCATTCTGGTGAATAACACCGCATTGGCCGGGCATGTGCACATTGATGATTGGGCTATTCTCAGTGGTTTTACTCTGGTGCATCAGTTTTGCAAGATCGGCGCTCACAGTTTTAGCGGCATGGGTACAGCAATTGGTAAAGATGTGCCGGCGTATGTGATGGTCAACGGTAGCCCTGCGGAAGCAAAAAGCGTAAATGCTGAAGGTTTACGTCGTCGGGGATTTACCTCCGAGGACATTACCAACATAACCAAAGCGTACAAATTGATTTATCGCCGTGGTCTGACACTCGATGAAGCCATCGCAGAACTTGAACAGATGGCACAAAACAGCAGTGCGCTGAATATTCTCATCGCTTCATTAAAATCATCGTCTCGCGGTATAGTGCGCTAGGAGGCGAGATGTCGGATCGTTTGCGTATCGGCATCGTAGTAGGAGAAGCATCGGGAGATATACTCGGCGCAGGGCTTATGACGGCGTTGCGCAAACATTTTCCCAACGCAGAATTTTCCGGTATCGGTGGGCCGCGCATGCTGGCGCTGGGTTTCCATTCGTTTTTCCCGCAGGATCGCCTGGCGGTTATGGGATTGGTGGAGCCACTGAAACGCTTACCGGAACTGCTAAAGATCCGCGCATTTCTTCGCGACCATTTTATTGCCAACCCTCCCGCTGTTTTCATCGGCATTGATGCGCCGGATTTTAATCTGACCCTTGAAGGCGATTTAAAAGAAAAAGGTATTCTCACCGCTCACTATGTCAGTCCCTCGGTGTGGGCCTGGCGACAAAAACGTGTTCACAAAATAGCGCGCTCAGTTGACTTAATGCTGACGCTATTACCGTTTGAGGCAGAGTTTTATCAGCAACATCAGGTTCCGGTTGCATTTGTTGGTCACCACTTGGCTGATGAAATTCCGTTGGATGTCGATCAACAAACTGCACGTAACACCTTGCACATTGCACGGGATGCCAAAGTCGTGGCGCTGTTGCCCGGCAGTCGCAGCAATGAGGTTGAACGACTCGGGCAGTTGTTTATGGAGACGGCGGTGCATTGCTTGCGGCGTAATTCCGCGTTGCAATTTATCATTCCTGCTGCCAATGCAGACCGTTACCGACAATTGCATTTGCAGCTCAGCAACTATATTGACTACCCCGTTCATCTGGTAAACGGTCAATCGCAAACGGTTATGGCGGCGGCGGATGTAGTTCTGATGGCCTCTGGTACCACGGCCCTCGAAGCCATGCTGTTGAAACGCCCGATGGTAATCGCCTACAAACTATCATGGCTTTCCTGGGCGATTTTATCGCGTATGGTAAAGACACCTTATGTCGGTTTACCCAATTTGCTGGCGGGAAAAAAGTTAGTTCCGGAATTATTGCAAGATGATGCAACTCCAGAAAATATGAGTGCAGCCGTGATGCATTATTTTGAACATCCGCAAGAAACCCAGGTCTTGCGCGACACATTTTATGACATGCATCAATCCATAAAGCGCAATGCCAGTGATCGCGCTGCAGATGCTATCGCGCAGCTTATTCAAACAAAGGGCCTTCAGCATGACGCTACCTGAGCCATTTATCTCCTGTTATCCAGGAGATCTGTTTGCCGGAGTCGATGAAGTCGGGCGTGGCCCTTTGGCTTGGGATGTTGTAGCAGCAGCGGTCATCCTGGACCCGGAGCGACCCATTGATGGCTTGAACGATTCCAAAAAGCTTACCGAAAAACGTCGTGAATTTTTATTCGATGAAATTCAGTTGCACGCGAAAAGCTGGTGTATTGCGCGCGCGACCGTTATCGAAATTGATCAAATTAATATTCTGCAAGCCAGCTTATTGGCCATGGCACGGGCTGTTGAAGGATTGCACATTCAACCGGAGCACGTGTTGGTGGACGGTAACAAATTGCCCAAATGGAAATACGCAGCGGAAGCTGTGGTTAAAGGCGATAGCCGCGTAGCGGCCATCAGCGCGGCGTCCATTTTGGCGAAGGTCGCCCGCGATCGAGAGATGCTGGAGCTCGACAAACAATATCCCGGTTATGGATTTGCTGACCACAAAGGTTATCCGACAAAAGTCCATATGGATGCACTTGAAAAGCTGGGTGTTACGCCGATTCATCGCCAATCCTATGCACCGGTTAAGGCGCGAATTGCGCAAATAGAATTGCTTTAGTTTCTGACCTTGAAATAAGGATCGGGTAGAGGCTTGTGAGACACGCCGTGAACCCAGCCCCTTCGCGCTTCCGGCGCTACGGGACACTTCCCACATCCTTGTGGGTCGTCCATGGGGCTCGGCAGCGGCCTCCTGCCGCTGACGGTCTCACAAACCTCTACCCGATCCTTCCATATCATCGCGGTAATAAACGTTGAAAGTAAAAGCGTATGACTACTAACTTTGTCCATCTTCGCCTTCACACCGAATTCTCACTGGTCGACAGCCTGGTGCGCATCAAGCCCTTGGTAAAACGTGTGGCTGAATTGAAGATGCCTGCCTGCGCGGTTACCGATCAAACCAATTTTTACGGCCTCATTAAATTTTACAAGGCGGCGCAAGGCGCCGGTATCAAACCGATAGTGGGCAGTGATTTCCTGATGTCGAGTAACGACACTGAAGGCAAACCCACATTGTTAACCTTGTTGGCGGTAGACAATACCGGTTATAAAAATATTATTGCGTTGATCTCCCGCGCTTGGCAGCACGGCCAACAGCAGGGCGTTGCCTACGTGCAGCGCGAATGGATCAGTGAACACAGTGAAGGCGTGATTGCGCTCTCCGGTGGTAAGTTGGGCGATGTCGGCATGTGTTTGCTGGCAGGGCGCGCGGCGCAAGCATATGAATTGTTGCAGGGTTGGATGCGCGATTTCCCCAATCGTTTTTATCTCGAATTGCAGCGCACCGGTCGTGAAAACGATGAAGAGTATTTGCATCAGGCCGTTGCACTGGCGGATGAAATACAATGTCCGGTGGTTGCTACTAACGATGTGCGTTTTTTAAAGCGTGACGAATTTGAAGTTCATGAAGCGCGGGTATGTATCAGCGAAGGCCGCACGCTGGATGACCCGCGCCGTGAGCGCCGCTACAGCGACCAACAATACCTGCGTTCGCCGGAAGAGATGGCGGAGTTGTTCAGTGATATCCCCGAAGCTATCGCTAATACCGTTGAAATCGCCAAACGCTGTAATGTATCCATTCAAATGGGCAAATACTTCCTGCCCGAATATCCGATTCCTGAAGGTATGACCGAGGCGGAGTTTTTCCGCAAGATTTCTCATGAAGGGTTAGAAGAACGGCTCGAACGTATCCTCGATAAATCAGCGACAGATTATGCTGAGCGACGCAAAGAGTACGAAGATCGTTTGACCTTCGAGCTCGACATCATTGTGCAGATGGGTTTCCCTGGCTATTTCCTTATCGTAATGGACTTTATCCAGTGGGCTAAAGATCACGACATTCCCGTAGGGCCGGGGCGGGGTTCAGGTGCGGGCTCTCTGGTAGCTTACTCATTAAAAATTACCGATCTTGATCCGCTTGAATACGATTTGCTGTTTGAACGTTTTCTCAACCCGGAGCGGGTTTCCATGCCCGACTTTGATATCGATTTCTGCATGGATAACCGCGATAAAGTGATTTCCTACGTGGCCGATAATTACGGTCGCGATGCGGTCAGCCAGATCATTACCTTCGGTACCATGGCGGCCAAGGCGGTGGTGCGCGATGTGGCACGTGTGCAGGGCAAGTCGTACGGACTTGCGGATAAGTTATCCAAGATGATTCCCCCAACGCCGGGTATGACACTTGAGGTGGCGCTGGAGCAAGAATCCATCCTGCGTGAATTTTTAGAGATGGATGGCGACGCCCAGGAAATCTGGGAGATGGCCAAACAGCTGGAAGGCTTGACGCGCAACGTCGGCAAACACGCCGGAGGTGTGGTGATAGCGCCCACCAAACTCACGGATTTTTCACCGCTATTTTGCGATGAAACCGGTAGCGGTCTGGTAACGCAATTCGATAAAAACGATGTGGAAGAAGCGGGCCTGGTGAAGTTTGACTTCCTCGGTCTGCGCACCCTGACTATCATTGATTGGGCGCGCTTGATGATCGACAAGCAACGCGCCAAAAAGGGCGAACCGCCGCTGGATATCAGTGCGATTCCACTGAATGACCAAAAAACCTTTAGCTTGTTAAAGCGCGCAGAGACAACAGCGGTATTCCAGTTGGAATCGCGCGGAATGAAAGATCTGATCAAGCGCTTACAGCCGGATAATATTGAAGACTTGATCGCATTGGTTGCGTTGTTCCGCCCCGGTCCGCTGGAGTCGGGCATGGTTGATGACTTTATCAATAGGAAACACGGGCGCGCCCAGGTTGCCTATCCCGATGCAAAATTTCAGCACGCCAGTTTGAAGCCGGTACTCGAACCCACTTACGGTGTTATCGTTTATCAAGAACAGGTTATGCAAATTGCCCAGGTGCTTGCCGGATACACCCTCGGCGGTGCAGACATGTTGCGTCGCGCTATGGGTAAGAAAAAACCCGAGGAGATGGCCAAACAGCGCGAAGTATTTGAAGACGGTGCAAAAAAGCAGGGCATTGATCCTGACCTGGCGATCAAGATCTTTGATCTGGTAGAGAAATTTGCGGGCTACGGTTTTAATAAATCCCACTCGGCTGCTTATGCCATTGTGTCTTATCAGACTGCCTGGTTGAAAGCGCATTATCCGGCACATTTTATGGCGGCGACCATGTCATCAGACATGGATAAAACCGATAAGGTGGTAACCTTTATCGAAGAATGCCGCCAGATGAAGTTGATGCCGTTGCCACCCGATGTGAATAGTGGTGAATTTCATTTCACCGTGAATGACACAGGCAATATTATCTACGGTTTGGGTGCAATCAAAGGTTTGGGTGAAGGGCCGGTAGACAGCATTATCACCGCGCGCAATGAAGGTGGGCCGTTTAAAAATTTATTTGATTTCTGCGCGCGTGTTGATCCACGAAAAGTCAACAAGCGCGCACTGGAAGCGCTGATTCGTTCCGGTGCTGCAGATAAGCTCGGACCGGGTATCAATATCGATCACGATCGCGCGGTGATGTTTGCGGCGATGAATGAGGCCGTGAAAACCGCTGAACAATCTGCCGCGAACAGCAGCGCCGGGATGATGGATCTATTCGGCGATGTCGTACCCAGCGCTGGCGCCGATGAAGACGTATACCGCGATTTTCATCGTGTGCGCAGTTGGACCATGAAGGAGCGTTTGAATGCGGAAAAAGAAACGCTCGGTTTGTATCTCACCGGTCATCCGATCGACGAGTACGACAGTGAATTGAATCATCTGGTGTCATCGCGCATCGCGGATTTGAAACCGGAGAAAAGTAACCAGACCGTTGCGGGCCTGGTTGTTGCGCAGCGGGTGATGAAAACCAAACGCGGCGACACTATGGCTTTTGTGACGCTGGATGATCGCACTGGGCGCATTGAGGTGGCGATTTTTTCGGATACCTATAACCAGTCCCGTGATCTATTGATGAAAGATGGCCTGCTGGTGATCAACGGCCAGGTGAGTTACGACGATTACAACGGCTTACTGAAGATGCGTGCTGACACCATCAGCCTGTTGTCCGATGTGCGTCAGGAAAAGGCGCGGGAATTATGTCTGGAGCTGGAATCAGGTAATTTGCCCGCAAACTTTATCCGTGAGTTGAGCAGTATCCTTGATCCTTATCGTGAGGGGCGTTGCCCCCTGGTTATCGACTACCAGCGCAGCAATGCACGAGCGCAGCTTCGTCTCGGCAACACCTGGTTAGTCCGACCGGAGGATGATTTATTGCAACGCCTGCGTGACCAGTACGGAACCGCTAAGGTGCGGCTGGTTTATTAGTCGATCATCCGGCTGCTAAGCCATTGATTGCTTTTACATTTCATCAGGAAAATACGCCCTGGAGGTCGACTCCCGGAGCACTTTAGCGTATCTTAGGCGACCTTATCGTGCCCGGTGTATCTGGAGACTCATCTGGAGTGGCACCTGAATAAATCACCACGCAACACACCCAAACCTTGAGCCAGTTAG
>CAMPIG010000206.1 GCA_946886255.1 uncultured Cellvibrio sp.
TAAATCCGATAGCACCCGGATCTTTCGCCACGTCATCCGCCAAACCGGTACTGGATTCGTAGCGTTTGGCATCCGCTGCCAGCCTGGCCTGACGCGGAGCCAGCACAAGGCTTTTGAAGGTATCCCAAGTGCCAGAATTTTCGTCGCGCGCATAAAGCGTGATTGGTATATCACTGCCACCTAGCTGCGACCAATGGGTGATCGCGCCAGAGAAAATGGCGACCAATTGTTGCAGAGACAATGTCGCTACAGCATTTCCCGGATGAGTAATGATCGCCAACCCATCCAGTCCGATCACATGCTCACTCCCGGCATGAGCGAAATCGCCATACTGTGACTGTAAATCGCGCAACTCTTCATCTTTAATTCGACGCGACGACATGCCAATATCAGCCGTGCTGTTGCGCAAATCTTCAAACGCCGTGCTCGAACCGTGTGCATGAATTTCAACAAATACTTTTCTACCCTCAAGCAAACCGCTAACAATTTTTTCCACCGGATTATCACTGACTTCTGTCGTAATAGCGGTAGCACCCTTCTCCGCCAAATAAGCAGAAACCAGACGCGGTGCCAGTTTTTCACCGACGGTATTGGAACCATGCAAGCGAAACAAAGGTTGATCCGATGTGACGACCGGCGTTGGCTGCACAGTCGTCGGTGTGGAATTTTTCTGCGCTACCGCCGATTGCGCCAACAAGTGAATACCTTCGCCATCAGATATCACTGAGCGAAACAAAAAACCCGACAAAAATACCACCAGAGTCAAGGCCACACTGACCAGCGGTGTTAATTTCAACCAGTATATTTTCTTCTCTTTTACCCGCAGAGTCTTACCGCGCCCGACAACCTCAACAGAGACCTGATCATCTTCCAACTGGCGAATTTCCCAGACGAGATTGGTTAATTCCTCATGCTGCAATTTGAGCGCTTTCTCCAGCAACTCTTCGCGATAGGCCTCGTCTTTAAGCACCATATTCAGCGGAATATGCAGCTTGAACTCACTCTCGCACAGGCGCTTTAAGTTCCACAGCCGATCCACCAAGGTGACATTGAAGTGCCTGGGGCCGCGCCCCTGTTTCGCCGTGGTGATCATCTGCTCGCCCCTATCCAAAAGAAAAGGGGCATTTATAGCGTGGTTTGGTGACAGGGATATTGCAGAGAAGGAAAACAGATATTCGCACACTGCGAGTTTTTCATTAGGACATGTGTTTCGAAACCCTCAAATCAAGGATGACTTGAGGGAGCTACAAGGAGTATTCATTCGCCACATCCCTGTGGCTCACCCTTCGGGCAGCTTTGCTGTGCAAATTGGCTTTCCTGCCAATTTGTTATGCGTTTTCGAAACTCATAGGCTAATGACAAACGACTTTCGAAGCACCTGCATGCAAACCTAAGATATTTTATTAAGATTTTACAACGTAAAAGTAGCCACTTTATCGCTCAATGCACGCGAGTGATCCTCCAATACCTTCGCCCGCGCCTCGCCGGATTGCGCATCCGTTGCCAGACCATCCGCCACATGCTTGATCGCCGTCATATTTTTTAATACTTCCTGCACCACATGACTTTGCTCTTCCGCCGCTGTAGCAATCTGCGAAGCCATGCTACTGATCACACCGACAGCCTCATTAATTTTATTAAGCGATTGCGATGCATTATCCGCATTGGTCACACTGCCAGTCGCCAGCTTACGACTGTCATCCATGATTGACACTGCGTTCTGCGCCGTCGCTTGCAGCGATGAAATCATCGACTGAATTTCTTCGGTACTGGCATGCGTGCGTTGCGACAATACCCGCACCTCATCGGCAACCACCGCAAAACCTCGTCCCTGTTCACCGGCGCGCGCCGCTTCAATGGCTGCGTTCAGTGCGAGCAAATTGGTTTGTTCGGCAATGCCTTGAATCGTGGCGAGGATGCCGCTGATTTTTTTTGCATGCTCGTTCAAATTCGAAATAACACTGCCCGCTTGCTCCACCTTTTCCGCCAACACAAAAATCGAGTCACGGGTTTTATCCACCTGGGTTTTTCCGTGTTCAGCACTGGCCACAGACTCATCGACTGATGTGGCCGTGCGTTCCGCATGGTGCGCAATTTCCTGGGTCGCATTGGTCATCTCGGTCATGGATTCGGTCACCATACCGATCTGTTCCTGCTGCATACCCAATTCACGCACTGAATGCACCGCACGTTCAGCCGTTGAGCGCGCGTTATCACGCAATTCATTTGCCTGACCGCGAATGTGTTCAACCAAATCGTGCATGTGATCGACAAACAAGTTGAAGTTCGCCGCCAGTTGCCCTACTTCATCGTTCGAGGTCACCGGTAACCGACGCGACAAATCCCCATCACCGGAGGCAATTTCAGAGAGGGAGTCCGAAACGTTATTCAGCGGTTGCAGTAAACGACCATTGAGCCAGTTAATACCAATCAGCGTCGCCACCAGTAGTAACAGGGTCGCCATCATCTGACCAATCAACGTGGATTGCACTGGACCGACCAGCGCTTCACGATCCAATAACATCACCAACACCAAATCAGAATCGACCACCGGATCGGCAAAGACTTGTTTGGTTCGGCCATCGACGGTAATCAGGGTGGAGGCTTGCTGGCCTTGCAATAAATTTTCTACCGTGGACTGTGTCAGTTGCGGCGCAACATCGGTCAGGGGTTTGTTTAACAGGCTTTGATCGCTGTGGGCGAAGACGGTGTTTTTACGCGTAGCAATAAACATTTCACCATCGCCGGGCAATTCAATATCGCGTAATTGCTGCACGATATTATCGAGCACCACATCCACCCCCAGGATGCCCTTGATGCTGCCATCAGGGTTCAAGACCGCGCGACCAAGGGACACCACATTTTTGCCCGTGGCGGATGCTACCGAGGGATTTTCTACTACTGTTTTGCGGGGATTTTTGGTGGCGTTGATGTACCAACTCCACACGCGGGGGTCGCTGTTGTCCGCTGCCATTTGCAAATTGTTGGCATTCACCAGTGAACCGTCTGCAAAGGCGAGGAAGACGTTGTCGACATCGGCCGAGATACGCAACTGCACCAGGTGTGCGTTGTATCGACTTTCCTCTGCCTCTGCGGGAAAACTTTCCAACGCTTTACCCTTGGCTGCGAACCAGTCGCCGACGTACTTGGTAAAGGTAGCCGAGATGCCCTTCACCTGTTGGGCGATGTTGGCTTCCATCTGTTTCATTGCGGAGGAATAGGATAGCCAGGCCACAGCACAGCCAACCAGAACAAGGGATATCGCTACCGAGGCACTTATTTTCTTTCTTAATGACCATCTTGCTGACATACAGACTCCACCAATGCGCTTTAGAAGCCTCTCGTTAACAACGAGCGGCTGATTATTATGTTGTTTTTTGACGTTATCTAACAGCCGGATCAGGTGGCCCGGTGTACTTAATTAATAGTCTATTTTGTAAAAGTTTTGCCCTTATTAGAACAAATCCTTTTAAACATAATTTTTATCACTAAAAACGCGGGGGCTTTTACTCAGCATAGCAAAGCTTTAGAGGAAGATTGATGTGTCAGCAAAATTTACTTTCAACGGGTTTATTGAACCTGTTTGATGAGGTTATCGGCATAACTCGCCAACTCCTTTAGCACCTGCTGCTGGGACGGCGTCAGTTCTTCTGCCGAGAGCTCCGCTATGCGTTGCTGGAATTGTTCCCAAACAAGACCGGCGCCAGCTTCGGGATCAGTCAGCCTCCAACGACAAAACTCGCGCCAGCGTTGCGACTCCGCCGGGTTCAAACTGGAAGGGAAATTGCGCGCGCGATAGCGAAACAACAGTTCTGCCAATCGCTTGTCTTTAAACGGCAAGTTCGCGATGGCCAGATCTTGTGCCGACATAGCACGAATTTTCTGCATCAGGCGTTTGTCATGGTCATCAAAAAAGCCACCACTGTAGAGCATCTGCTCCGGATCGTTCTGCTCGGCAAATGCCTGCTCGCCATATAACGCCATTAATTTGCCGCGTAGCGCCTGCTGCTCTTGAAGCGTCAAGTTAGCAAGTACTTGCCAATGGCGTTCGTTTGCATCGCGATCAAGACCCAAACGTTGCGCAGTGGCTTCATCCAGCATGGTGGGGGGCAGCAGCATGGGGGTCTTGTTGAGGTGAACTTCCTTTAAGGCCAGCCGCTCCTCACCCTCGGCCAGGTCTTCCCGGCGGACAAACAACCGTTGTCGCAAAGTATCCACGGGTAGACGCAGCAAATCACCCGGGTCAGACGCTAAATTGAACACGATAACGCTGTTTTTATTCGTCGGATGAAATACCAGGGGCACCACAAGCGCCGCGTTACCGTTTTCATTGGGAAATTTGGAGGAGATGTGCAGTATCGGTTTGCACTCATCAATATTGATGAGGTTGCCAGCAAAGCGCTTATCGCGGAGCCGGTAGGCGTAGTCGTAGAGCTTCGGCTGCTTTTGCTTGATCAGGCGAGCGATGGCGATGGTAGCCAGCACATCAGAGAGCGCATCGTGAGCGGCTTCATGGTTCAGCTTATTAGCGGCGGTGAGCTTCTCCAGACGAAAGCAGGGACGACCATCTTCGTAATCGGGCCACTGGATGCCCTCGGGTCGTAGTGCGCGGGTCATGCGCACCATATCGATAATGTCCCAGCGCGAATTGCCGTTGCGCCACTCGCGCTCATAAGGATCATAGAAATTGCGGTAGAGCGCGTAGCGCGTGACTTCATCGTCAAAGCGAATCGAGTTATAACCGACGCCGCACGTACCCGGCTCACCCAACTCGGCGGCGACGGCAGCAACAAATTGATACTCCGGCACACCTTTTTCCAGCGCGACTTGGGGCGTCAGGCCAGTGACCAGGCAGGCATCAGGCTTGGGTAGCCAATCCGGCGCTGGCTGGCAGTAGAGCATCAGCGGCTCGCCGATAATATTAAGGTCTTCATCGGTGCGCACCCCGGCAAACTGCGACGGACGATCCCGGGCAGGCACCTCGCCCCAGGTCTCATAGTCATGCCAATAGAGGGTGTTGGATTGGGTTTTCGATGGGTTAGTAGTATTCACGCGGCCCCGGCTCCTGTTCCTTCGATCGCGCCACTGTAACATTCCAGACCAAAATAAAAACCCGAAGTGGTTGGTCGCATACGGGCAAATTGAATATACTGCCGCCCGGGTTAACAGCTGACAGAGATTGCCATGACTGATTTGAACCATCTTTTCGAAAACAACGCCCGCTGGGCGGAAAAAATCCAGAAAGAACAACCCGGTTTCTTTGAAGCCCTCGCTAAACAACAAGCCCCTGAGTATCTGTGGATAGGTTGTTCCGACAGCCGCGTTCCCGCCAATGAAATTGTTGACCTCATGCCCGGTGAACTTTTCGTGCACAGGAATGTGGCCAATATCGTGATCCAAACTGATTTGAACTGCATGTCCGTCATGCAGTTCGCCGTGGAATTCCTCAAGGTGAAGCACATCATGGTCACCGGCCACTACGGCTGCGGTGGAGTGAAGGCCGCACTCGAAGGGCGCCAACTGGGCCTGGTGGATTATTGGGTGCGCGCTATTCGCGATGTGTATTACAAGCACAAGGAATTGATCGACGGCATCGGTGATCCCACCGAGCAGCTCAATCAATTATGTGAGCTGAATGTCATGCAACAAGTAGCGAATGTGTCGCACACCAACATTATCCAAAATGCCTGGAAACGTGGTCAGGAGTTGACCATTCACGGTTGGATCTACGGTATCCACGACGGCCGGGTGCGCAACTTGATGGAGCCGATCAGCTCTATTGATCAGGTGCCTGAGCAGTATCGGGTGTATTGATTTAATCCGCTTCCGAATAAATGCCCGTGATTAGCAACGGGCATTTATTTTTCCCAATCCCGCGCTTCAAACAATCGTTCAGTTTTCGCCGCCATCACAAAATCATTTCGGTGTAAGCCTTTGATCTTGTGCGTCCACCACTCCACACGCACCTTGCCCCATTCCGTCAATATTGCCGGATGATGATTCATGCTTTCCGCGAGGCGTCCTACCAAATTGGTAAACGCCAGTGCCTGAAAGAAATTTTTAAAGGGGTATTCGCGCACCAACAGCGGAATATCTTCTCGCTGAATAACCTGCCACTGCGGAACTTCCTCTTGCAGCCTGTGGATCTCTTTCTCGGTCAGCCGTGGCGCATCCGCGCGACAGGCCTCGCAGATTTCATCGGCGATCGGTTTATGGATGGTCGAATTCATGGAAGCCCCCTTTCATGTGTTCATGATGTTTGCAGTGACAGACGCCTTGGGTTGGACTGCACTCCCCAGAAAGAGTTTGATGAAGTGGCAGAATCAGCAGCAGCATAAAAAAAGCCGGAATAGATCCGGCTTTTCTGACACGGGAGGGTTCAATCCTTTACAGAATATTGACCACACCTTCCTCGATCTTTGCTTTCCAGACCTGCGGGCCGGTGATGTGCACCGACTCACCCCGGGAATCCACCGCAACCGTCACGGGCATATCCTTGACGTCAAACTCGTAGATAGCCTCCATACCCAGTTCCGGGAAGCCCAGCACTTTGGAAGATTTGATCGCCTGGGCCACCAGATAGGCAGCGCCACCCACAGCCATCAGATAAACCGATTGATGGTCGCGAATGGCCTCAATAGCGGCGGGGCCGCGTTCGGATTTACCGATCATGCCCAACAGGCCGGTTTTTTCCAGCATGGTGCGGGTGAATTTGTCCATCCTCGTAGCGGTGGTGGGGCCGGCTGGTCCAACGACTTCATCGCGCACCGGATCGACCGGGCCGACGTAATAAATAAAGCGTCCTCTCAGATCTACCGGCAAGGGTTCACCTTTAGCCAGCAAGTCAGTCATCTTTTTATGAGCGGCATCGCGACCGGTCAGCATCTTGCCGGACAACAAGATCGTCTCACCGGTTTTCCAGGTTTGCACCTCTTCCGGAGTCACGGTATCCAGGTTAACACGACGTACGCCCTCGCCCACTTCCCAGGAAATATCCGGGTAATCTTCCAGCGACGGCGGGGTTTGCAATGCCGGACCTGAGCCATCCAGCGTGAAATGCGCGTGGCGGGTAGCAGCGCAGTTGGGGATGATGGCAACAGCCTTGTTGGCGGCGTGGGTCGGATAATCCTTGACCTTCACATCCAGCACGGTGGTTAAACCACCCAGGCCCTGGGCGCCAATACCGAGACGATTCACCTTGTCATAAAGTTCAATGCGCAACTCTTCCGAGCGATTGCTGGCGCCGCGCGCCTGCAACGCCTGAATATCCACCGGATCAAGCAGCGCTTCTTTGGCCAGCAACATCGCTTTTTCCGCCGTGCCGCCAATGCCGATACCGAGCATACCCGGCGGGCACCAGCCAGCGCCCATCTTGGGTACCATCTCCAGCACCCAATCCACAACGGAGTCCGATGGATTGAGCATGGCGAATTTGGTCTTGGCTTCCGAACCACCGCCTTTGGCCGCTACGTGCACATCTACCGTATTGCCGGGGACTATATTGTAGTGGATCACTGCCGGGGTATTGTCGCCGGTATTTTTACGAGCGCCGTCCGGGTCCGCCAGAATGGAGGCGCGTAAAACGTTATCGGGCTGCATATAGGCGCGACGCACACCTTCGTTGACCATGTCGGTCAGGCTCATTTGCGCATCCCACTGCACATCCATGCCAACGGTGACAAATACCGTTACGATGCCGGTGTCCTGGCAGATGGGACGATGGCCCATGGCGCACATGCGGGAATTGATCAGGATCTGCGCCATGGCATCTTTGGCGGCTTGATTCGCTTCACGTTCATACGCCTGATGAACGGCCTGGATAAAATCTACGGGGTGGTAATAAGAGATGAATTGCAGCGCATCGGCAACGCTGTCGATCAGGTCTTGCTGACGAATCACGGTTGGCATAGCAGTTTCTCTGTTAACAATGTGCTCGCGTGAGTCAGGTATCAACTCAACCCGGCAGGTTGAAGCTCTGGAGGCTTTTTGGGATGGAATTCGGGCGGCAATTCTACACCAACATCAACAGGATGATGTAGCAAGGTATTAGCCCATACCTCATAAAAAAGGCCGGAAAATCTGAATTTTCCGGCCTTTCAAAAGGATTTGCTGTTTGCTGATCAGTTCGCCGGAGCCGCGCCGATACGTTGCTTGAGCTCCAGAATATCGCGATTGATCGTGCGGCGGTAAGCGTCGATAGCCGCGATCGCCTCCTCGTTAGTGCGCACCTTTTGCTGTAGTGTCTGCAATGAGCTCAACTGACCATCTA
>CAMPIG010000207.1 GCA_946886255.1 uncultured Cellvibrio sp.
GCCAGTTGTATGCAGCAATTGGAACAGGAACTGCCTGATGCGGTTTTGATGGATTTACTTTTTCCGACCGAAGGTCGTTTAGCCAATCCAATGCCGGGCATCACGGCCTTGCAGGACATTCATCAACGGGGCGGAGAAGGAGTACCGGTGATTCTTATTTCTTCGCGCAGCGACCTCAATGCGCGCTTGCAAGCTTTACGTGCAGGCGGTGCCGGTTATCTGACCAAACCACTGGATCTTCCAGCGCTGGTAAAAACATTGGTGGCCACTATCGAACAACACGAACCGGTTCACCGGGTCATGATTGTGGATGACGATCAGGCTGTAGCAGAATTCCACGCAAGTATTTTGCGCAATCAAGGGATGGAAGTAATGTGCGTCACCCGGGCCATGCACACCTTCCAGCGCGCCGTGCAATTTAAACCGGCGCTGCTGATTCTCGATATGCATATGCCTGACATCAACGGTGTAGAACTGGCGATCCTATTACGCCAGGACCCTCTGTTTACATTGTTGCCAATTATTTTCTTAACGGCTGATCACTCAGAAAGTCTGCATGAACGCATACACGCGCTGGGCGTCAATGGGTTACTGACGAAACCTGTTGAACCCGCAATCCTGGTACAGGAATGCCACACGGCACTGCACCATACCCAATTGCTCAAGAGTCGTATCGAGCAGGTTATTCGCAAACACGACAATCATCAGGTTACCCGTCATTTCCTGTTTGCGGCCATTGACAACGAATTGCAGCGCGCGCAAACCTCAGCGCAATCTGCGGCGGTTTACCACATTAGCGTTGATCAACTGGATAAATTAGATAAAACCTACGGCTATTCCGGCATGGCCGAATTGCACAACGCATTTTGTGACCGTTTAGCCAATGTGATCGGCAGCCAGGAGCAATGGGCAGCGATTGCCAATCTGACCGCCTGCGTATTGGTATCAGCGCGCACCACCGAACGCCATCAACAACGAGTCCGGCATATTATTCAGCGTCTCACCACTGATTCTTACACAGTTCAAAACGAAGAACGGGAGTTGCGTATTTGCGTCGGTGTCGCTTATTTGGATTCCATCAATCTCAGTGTGAACGATGTAATTTTTCAAGCGGAGAAGGCTCACGAATCCGCACAGCAATCCGACAGTGAAGATCTAGCAAACGATCTCGCCATATTAGCTGACGGCGCAAGGCTACACGTTACGGAAACCAGTGCTATCAGCGAGCCTTTTGTTGATATTACTGACACACTGCCGCTGGATAAATTGGCGCTGTCTTATCAACCTGTGATGAATATCGAGAACAATAGCATCAATCATTATGATGTGTTGGTGCGTTGGCGGCGGGAGGATGGTGAACTCATCTCGGCGGCAAATTTTTTACACTGTATTGACAACCCAAAATTACTGGTGGAGCTGGATCGCTGGATTTTACAAAGTGCCGTCAATGCCATGATGGCCGACAGCAGCACGCGGGAAAGCGCCACATTGTTTTTGCATCTTTCGGCTCACACATTGCAACAAAAATTATTTTTTTCCTTCGCAGCAAATCTGATGCGCAACACACGTTTGCGCGGCAACCGGCGTATCGTGTTTATTCTGGAGGAGGCCTGGGTTATCGCTGAAGCCTCAGCAGCCCGCACATTGGTTAAAGCCTTGCAGGATGCACAGTGCGGTGTTTGTCTGTCTCGCGCCGGTGAGTCGCCCGAGGTGCTGCACTTACTCGACGATCTCATGTTTGACTATGTCCGCCTCTCACCAGGATTGACCGGAAAACTGGCGGAGCATCAGGAAAGCGTCGCGCAAGTGGTTGCAATGGCGCAGACGCAAGGTAGTCGGGTCATCGCCACTCACATTGAAGACGCCCGTCATTTGGCTGCCTTGTGGCAACTCGGGGTAACCCTCTTCCAAGGCTTTTTTATCCAGCCACCAAGTCATGTGTTTTATAAAAAGGATGAGCTGGCATATAACAAAATCCATGAAATTTGAGATTGAACCGGCCCTTATCATCAAAGTTCATCGCGCACACGCAGGAAACTGGCAAAACGCGGCAACTGGCTATTGGTTGTACCGAAATATTTGTAAGTAATCGTGCTGCCGATTGGCGGCGGATCGGCGCGTTGCGCATCGCTGAAACCGGTGCCGATTTTAAAGCGACGCCGGTCCGGCATCTCCACCACCAGGGAACCCATCATGCCCGCATACTTCCCTTTGCCGGGAAGATGGGCAATTACCACGGCCTCAGCGTCTTCGTATGTCTTGAGTTTTAACAAATCATCCGAGCGGGCGGCGCGGTATAAAGACGCACCGCGATGCAACATCAACCCTTCACCACCCTGCGTAACGACTTGCTCCAGACCCTGCATCAAAGCCGTTCGATCCTTGACCTTATATTGCTCAACCAATTGCAAGTGAGGAATAGCGTGCACTGTGATCAATTGCGTCAGTCGGGCGAGCCGTTCGTCGAATGTCAGATCTGGTACGGGTATATCAAACACCATGTAACTCACCCGGCGCCATTGGTCATCATCCGGCCTTTGCTGCCTAACGGTGCCCGACAATACCTCAAATGTTCCTCGCCCCATCCATAACTCGCCATCCATAGGCACATCCGGAAAGTCAGCGGTAAACCAGGCCGGCGCCACAAACCGATTGCCTTGACGGGAGATGAGGTGTTGTCCATCCCAGTAGGCACGGACACCATCCAGCTTTTCACTCACCCAATAGTCGCGCAGGTCAGTCTGATCGCTGTATACATTGGCAAGGAGTAATGCCGGAGCATCAGCCAATGCAGGTGAGAAAAGCAGCGCCAGCAGCAGACCGCTATAGATGAAGCGACAACAACGTGCAGCAAGTGAGGGGATGGGAGATGAGAATGACATGGTTATCCTTCCTTGACAGATTGTGGATGATCAAACGGCACAAGATCCCTTGCTCCGCGAGCAGGCAGTCTAAAAGCCAAGCCGTGAAATGTCACCCCTCAATTATTGTGCAAAAAGCCAACCCGAATTCCTGACCGGTGATTTGCCAATCCGGCCGTTTGCTTATACTATTGCCGCCTTAGTCTTTCCCGCAGGCAGCCCAGATGCTGCCTGTTTTGTTTTAGACTCTCTGGTTTATATCCCATTTCACCTGACAAAAGCCTGTTCCTGTAACGGGCTTTTGGCGGTTTTGTTTTTGATACTTTTGCGTGGAGATTGTGATGGCAACGCTGATGAACACATACGGCACCAGAACCCTGACCCTGACCAAGGGTACGGGCAGCCGAGTGTGGGATGATCAAGGCAAATCCTATCTGGACGCCATCAGCGGCATTGCTGTGTGCGGCCTGGGTCATGCCCATCCGGCAGTGACTGCCGCCATCAGCCAACAGGCAGCCACGCTCCTGCACGTATCCAACCTGTACAATATTCCCCAACAACAACGGCTGGCGGATTTGCTGATCGAGCAATCCGGCATGCAGAAAGCGTTTTTCTCCAACTCGGGCGCTGAAGCCAACGAAGCGGCCATCAAGATTGCGCGTAAATATGGCAATGACAAAGGCGTGAAAAACCCTTCTATCATCGTCATGGCTAATAGCTTCCATGGCCGGACATTGGCAACCCTGAGCGCTACCGGTAACAGCAAGGTCCAGATCGGTTTTGAACCCCTGGTGGAAGGTTTTATCCGCGTTCCCTATAACGATGTGGCCGCCGTCAAGGCCGCTGCCGATGAACACGCCAATATCGTCGCCATTCTGGTTGAACCGGTTCAGGGCGAGGGCGGTGTACGAGTACCGGCGTCAGATTACCTGAATCAGTTGCGCACCATCTGCGATACGCGGGATTGGTTGTTGATGCTGGACGAGATCCAGACTGGCAATGGGCGCACCGGAACTTATTTTGCCTTTCAACACAACGGCATATTGCCGGACGTCGTCACCACCGCCAAAGGGCTGGGTAACGGCATGCCGATCGGCGCTTGTCTTGCAGCCGGAAAAGCGGCCGATGTGTTACAGCCGGGGAACCATGGGACGACTTTTGGCGGCAATCCGTTGGCATGCAGCGCCGGTATCGCCGTGATCGAAACCCTGAAAGCGGAAAATCTGGTCGCACGAGCCAAACACTTGGGCGAGAAATTATTGGCCGATTTTAAAACAGCCCTGGCTGGCAATGCCAAAGTCGTCGAGATCCGTGGCAAGGGCCTGATGATCGGTATCGAATTAAATGCACCCTGTCCTGAGCTGGTCGAGAAAGGCCGCGCAAAAGGACTCCTGATTAACGTAACTTCCGTCAATACCATTCGCTTACTGCCGACGTTTATCCTGACTGATGCAGAAGCGGAGGAACTGGTCACGAAAGTGGTCGAACTGGTGACGGAGTTTTAACCAGGTGCGGGAGTTCTTCATCCCGCACTGTAATGAAAGAGCGCGAGCAGGTTTTTCTTTCGCGCTCCGTAGAAGAGTAGGCAATTATGGTTCCCTCAAAGGCACCGAGACATTTTTTAACTCTCAACGATATTTCGCGCGATGAGCTCAACCACATCATCCAGCGCGCGATAGAACTCAAATCCCTGCAACGCAAAGGTCAATCGCCCGAGCTATTCAAAAACAAAGTGCTGGGCATGATCTTCGAAAAGTCATCCACCCGCACCCGCGTTTCCTTTGAATCCGGTATGGCACAGATGGGCGGCCAGGCGATTTTTTTATCGACCAAAGATTCACAACTCGGCCGCGGCGAACCCATTGAAGACGCAGCGCGCTGCATCTCCAGCATGGTGGATATGGTGATGATCCGCACCTTTGCCCACAACACCGTGCAACGCTTCGCCGATTACTCCCGCGTACCGGTCATCAACGGCTTGACTGACGATTTTCATCCCTGCCAATTGTTGGCTGATATTCAAACCTTTGTTGAGCAACGCGGCTCAATGAGCGGCAAAGTGGTTGCCTGGGTGGGTGACGGCAACAACATGTGCAAAACCTACATCCAGGCTGCCGCACTGTGTGATTTTGAATTGCGCATCGCCTGCCCTAAAGGTTTTACACCGCGCAGTGATCTGGTGGAAGCCCATGCGGATCGCGTCAAGCTTTGTGCCACCCCACAGGAAGCGGTTGCCGGTGCTGATCTGGTGGTTACCGATACCTGGGCATCTATGGGCCAGGAAGAACAGAAGAAAGAACGCGAGTTGATTTTCTCCGGTTATCAGGTCAATCGTGAATTGATGAACCACGCTAATACTGATGCATTATTTATGCATTGTTTGCCGGCGTATCGCGGTAAAGAAGTCAGTGCGGAATTGATGGATGATGTGAATGCTATCGTGTGGGAAGAAGCGGAAAATCGTTTGCATGCGCAGAAAGCATTGATGGAGTTTTTGTTTAATCAATAAGCGTTTCAAAGTACTTCGTAGTCCGTTTGTCATTAGGCCTTTTTGTTTCGAAAACGCATGAATACATCCCTGTAGCTCCTTCAAGTCGTCCGTGACTTGAAGGTTTCGAAACAAAAAGGCCTAACGCCAAACTCGCATTGTGCGAACGTCTATTTTTTGCCCCTTCAGTTTTTACTTCGACGAACCCTTTTTCATCATTTCTCCCAAACCCGCACCCACCATCGCTACTCCACCCTGTACCCAGCCACCGTCCACCGGCACGATAGCGCCCGTAATGTAGCTCGCCATATCGGAGGCAAGAAACAGACAGGCATTAGCAATGTCTTGCGGCGTGCCCATGCGTTTTAAAGGAACTGAGTTAACCACGGCGTGACGTACAGCATCAGTAGGCGCAAGGCGTTTCATACCTTCGGTGCCATCAATGGGTCCTGGGATGACCGAATTGATGCGAATACCTTCGCCACCCCATTCCAGGGCGAGCGTGCGCGTGATCATGTCGACGCCGGCTTTGGCGGCGCAGACGTGGGATTGTGCGGGCATGGGAATAATGGCTTGCGGGGCTGAAATATTGATGATGGCTGCACCGGGTTTTTGCAGATAAGGATAAACCGCCTGCATAACATGGAAGGTGCCGAGCAAATCAATCTCGATCACTGAACGAAACCCATTGGCAGACATGCCAGTAGCTAATGCAGGGAAATTTCCGGCAGCGCCAGAAATCACCACAGAAAAATCTCCCCAGGCTTTATGAATTGAAGCGATCCCGTCGTTGATCGCTTGTGCCTCACGCACATCCGCCGTAAAACCCATTGCATCTGCCGCGCCGAGTTTTTTTAATGAAGCAAGGGTATCGTCTACTTTTTCTTGTGAACGGCTGGCGACGGCAACCTTTGCTCCTGCTCGTGCAAAAGCTTCGGCAATACCGCGATTAATGCCACTGGTACCGCCAATAACCACCACCACTTTTTCAACAAAATCAAATGTTAAATTCATGACTTTTCCTTTTACAGGTTTCATCATGACCAAACAGGATCAAGAAAGTTATTCATGCGTGCAACTGACATAAACACCTGCTGTGTTTTCGCAGTCCGTTGTCCAACCATATACTACGACTGCACCAGTCAATAACACTACACTCAATAAAGCTGCTTTAAGTATTTTCATAAACACCACCTTTTAACAAAATCAGATATTCCTGATATTAAGACAGTGTTTACCCAGGCTTATTCAGCTTGTTTTGCTCTAACTCTTTCAAATCCTTATTTGAACCATGACACAAATTCTTCGTTATTAGGGTTTATCTGTTGGCCATCCAACATAAGCATCAAAATTCGTTTTGATATTAAATGGCTATAGCATTTTTGCCGATTGCGTTTACTAAAACTAATGTAAATCTATTCAAAACGTGAAAAATCCGGTGCGCGTTTTTCAAAAAAAGCCATTACGGCTTCTTTGCATTCATCTGAGCCTAATCCTTCCGCAAAACCAACAAATTCAGCAGCGATAGCCTCATCAACGGCGGGCAGTTGTGCTTGCTTGAGCAGAGCCTTGGTACGGCGCACAGCAGCGGGTGGTTTTTGTGCAAGTCGTTGGGCCTTGGCAAGGACAAACTCATCCAACTCAGCATCATCTACTACGCCGCTGATCATATTCCATTGCAGCGCCTGCGCGGCGCTGAATGGTTCACCCAGCAGTAATAATTCACTGGCTTTTGCATGACCTAACATCGACGGTAATAAATAGCTGGCGGCGTATTCGGGACACAGTCCCAGGTTGACAAAGGGCAACTGCAATCGAGCATTATCAGCGGCGTACACCAGGTCGCAATGCAGCAGCAGAGTGGTACCAATACCGATTGCCGGGCCACGTACCGACGCCATCACCGGTTTAGTGGCATGCTGTAAGGCACGCATAAAACGCACTACCGAATGGTTTTCGTGAATCTCCGGCTCATTCATAAAATCCACCAGATCGTTGCCACTGGTGAAACACTCGCCCGTACCGGTAATCACAATCACCCGCACCTCGCTATTAACATCCGCTTTTTGCAAAGCATCGGCCGCTGCTGCGTACATGGCCAGCGACAACGCATTTTTCCGTTCAGGCCGGTTAAATCTTAACGTCAACACCCGCTCGTGCAGATTAATCTCCAATTGGGGACAGTCACTGGTAATACTGGTCATAAAAACTCCCTGAACATGATGATGAAGAGTTAAGAGTATAGTCAGGCGCGCGGCTGAGGTCTGCGATGCAACCGCAAAACAGATAGATGACACCCTCCGAGTGCCACAGGTACAATTCAGCCCTATTTCTTTTGCTGACATCCGGGATGCTATGAATATCCGCGAATTATTGAACCACAAAGTCCACCAGGCCATGCTTGCCTGTGGCATTCCCGCTGAACTCCCCGCCGTGATTGCCCCGGGCAAAAAGGCCGGTTTCGGCGACTATCAGGCCAATGGTGCCATGGGCGCCGCCAAGGTGATGGGTACCAATCCGCGCGAACTGGCCGCGCGCATCGTGGCTGAACTGCACCTGGAGGATATCGCCGCCAAGGTGGAAGTTGCCGGTCCAGGTTTTATCAATATTGATCTCAAACCGGAATGGCTGGCACAGCAACTGGCATTGGCCGAAGCCGATCCGCGCCTGAAGATAACACCTGTTGACGCGCCCCAGACTGTGGTTATCGATTATTCCGGCCCGAATCTCGCCAAGGAAATGCATGTGGGCCATTTGCGCTCTACTATCATTGGCGATGCGCTTGCGCGGCTGCTGGAGTTTCAGGGGCATGAGGTGATTCGCCAAAATCATGTCGGTGATTGGGGCACGCAATTCGGCATGTTGATTGCCGAACTGGAAGAACA
>CAMPIG010000208.1 GCA_946886255.1 uncultured Cellvibrio sp.
ACTGACGACAGCCCGCTGGAAGATCGCATTAATTATGTGTTGTACAACGACGTCAACCCGAGCCTGGCCGCTCATGGCGGTAATGTAAGCCTGGTTGAGGTGACCGAGGATATGATCGCCGTTCTCAAGTTTGGCGGTGGTTGCCAAGGTTGCGGTGCCGTGGCCGTGACGCTCAAACAGGGCATTGAAGTACAGCTGATGGATAAGCTGCCGGAGTTAAAAGGTATTCGCGATGTGACTGATCATACGGATCGCTCAAACGCTTATATTTAATCCCTGCCAAACCATCCATAGATTTTTCAAAACACCGCCAACTGGCGGTGTTTTCGTTTCTATACGCCGCCTTCCTGATACTTTCATGGCGTGAATATTCATTTTTACTGAGAATAATTATCATTGATGTTGTAAGTAATTCTCGTTAATATGCGCGCATTATTCTTCTTTGCGTCTCATTATTATTCAAGGATCATCATGAACTCATCTAAACCTGTTGCCAGACACATTGTCTCCAAGAAACATTTATCTGCCACACGATTGACCACTACCGCGTTGTCTTCTGCGATGTTGCTGGCTTCGTCGGGATTGGCTGTCGCTCAGGATGAGACACCGAAAGCAATGAATACTGTGAAGATCGAGGCGGATGCAATTAAATCACCGTATAAAGCCGAAACGGTCAGCTCACCGAAGTTTACGCAGCCGTTGCGAGACACGCCGCAAACTATCCAGGTCATCACCAATCAGGTATTTACCCAGCAGGGCGCGACCACCCTGACCGAAGCGTTGCGTAACAGCGCTGGTGTGGGCACCTTTTATGCGGGCGAGAACGGCAATACCACCACGGGTGACGCGATATATATGCGCGGCTTCGATACCTCAAACAGCCTGTTTGTGGATGGTGTGCGCGACCTGGGTTCTATCTCGCGCGATTTGTTCAACATTGAACAGGTCGAGGTGGAGAAGGGGCCGGCCGGTACAGATAACGGCCGCAGTGCGCCTACCGGGGCTATTAACCTGGTCAGTAAGCAGGCTCATCTCGAAGATGCCGTGTCCGCTACGGTTACAACGGGCACTGACGAACAGAACCGGGTAACGGCGGATATCAACCAAACCCTGAGTATGCCAGGCAGTGCATTGCGATTGAATCTGATGTGGCAAGACAGCGATGTTGCTGGTCGTGACCACGTCAATAACAAACGCGTTGGTGTTGCCCCGTCTCTGGGTTTTGGATTGGACGGCGCTACCCGCGCTTACGTGAACCTGCTGTATGTCAAACAGGAAAATATCCCGGACGGTTATGTTCCCACGATTGGTCTGCCTCATTGGGAGCCGCAACCGGGGCTTGAGCAGCTTGTTGGGCATCCGGTTGATTCAGAGAACTTCTACGGTATGCGCGACGACCACGATGATGTCACGGCCAAGATGGCGACCCTTCGTGTCGAACATGACTTCTCCGACAGCGTGACATTAACTAACAGTTTGCGCTGGGGCGAAACCGAGCAGGACTATCTGCTCACGGCGTTTCTGAGTACTGGAGGCATTGACGGGGATGGTAATCCAACCGGCAACATTCGTTGGACCGATGTCAATGATCTATCGACTTATACCCTGGCTCGTGGCACCAATACCTTTAAAGATATCAAAAACGAAATTGTGACCGACCAGCTCAACCTGCGTATTGATTTCAACACCGGCACCATAGAGCACAACCTGAGTACTGGCGTAGAGCTGACACGTGAAAAACAAATCAGCTACGGTGTCGCCACTACCGGTAGCCGGCCCGCTGTCAATCTGTATAACCCAGACTGGAACGATACAGGCGATTTGAACTCGTCGCGTAGCGGCGCCAACAATGAAGGCCAGACAGACACCCTGTCATTTTATGTCTTCGATACGCTGAGGTTCAGCGAGCAATTCCTGGTGACGGGTGGTGTACGTGCCGATCGCTACACCACGGAATACAACAGCAATGCCGTCTGTAATAACGGCACCGGGCGGGGCGCCGTTCCTTGCAACGGCGAGCCGGTCGGCAGCATCGTGAACACGTTTGACGGTGAAGCAGAAGACACGCTGGTTAACTGGAAACTGGGTGCGGTGTACAAGCCGGTGGAAGTTGCCAGCGTCTATGCCAACTACGCTATTTCGCAACAACCGCCCGGTGGCTCAAATTTCCAGCTCAGTGCTTCGGCAAGCAATGCCAACAACCCGAACCTGGATCCACAAAAAGCTGAAACCTTTGAGGTGGGCACCAAGTGGGATGTGTATAAAGAAGCTTTGTCGTTGAACCTGGCATTATTCCGCACCGACGTCACCAACGAAATCAATTCCCAGGATCTGGATGATCAGGGCAATCCAACTCAATCAGGTGAGAAAGTGGTTGAAGGAATTGAACTGTCGGCGGTCGGCAACATTACGGAAAATTGGCAAATTACCGCTGGCTATACCAACATGAGTACCGAGGTGGAAAATGGTCCGGGAGTAGCGGCGGACGGTACCAATAATCTGACCTATACGCCGGACGAAGCCTTCACCAGCTGGACCAGTTACCGCTTCCCCTTCGGCCTGACCATCGGTGGTGGCGCTCGCTATACTGCTGGCCTGCACAGAGGTACTGACGGTGCCGTCGGCACACCGGCCATCACCGATTCTTACACGGTAATTGATGCGGTTGTTTCCTACGAGGTAGCCGACAACCTGACGGTTCGATTGAACGCTTACAACCTGGCTGACGAAGAATATGTTGCGGCCATTAATAAGAGCGGTTATCGCTACAACCCGGGTATGTCTCGTACCTTCCTGCTCAGTGCAGATCTCCAATTCTGATTTCAGAAGGGTTGTGATTGGCACGCTCAGGTATTACCGTCGCGTTTTATTCGTGCGCCCGCCTTTAGTGCGGGCGCGCTTGTGAGGGCGAGTTATATGTTAATTCACATACCCGAAGTACTGAGTAAAGCTGAAGTGATGGCATGCCGAACGCGTCTGGCGGAGGCAGAATGGGTGGATGGGCGGGCGACAGTAGGAGCGCAGGGTGCACAAGTCAAACGAAATCGCCAATTGCCGGTTGAATCCCCTGTGGGACGTGAGCTGGGTGAGTTGATCCTGCAACGCCTATACAGCAGCCCGTTGTTTATGTCGGCTGCCTTACCTCTGCGTTCGGTGCCGCCGTTATTCAATGCGTATAGCGGCGGTGAACATTACGGCTTTCATGTCGATGGTGCTGTTCGTCAACTGCCGTTCAACAATCTAAGTTTGCGCACTGATCTTTCCACCACCGTGTTTTTAACCGAACCCGATGATTATGAAGGTGGTGAACTGGTTGTGCAGGACACCTACGGCACGCATGAGGTAAAGCTCCCGGCCGGGGACGTGATCTTGTATCCCTCTTCAAGCTTGCACAAAGTTGAGCCCGTCACCCAGGGCGAGCGCTTGTGCAGCTTCTTCTGGACGCAGAGCATGGTGCGCGACGATTGGCGGCGCAACATGCTGCACGAACTGGATTGCAATATTCAATCATTGCGTCAGCACTTGGGTGATTCGGCAGAGGTGCTCAGCTTGACCGGCCACTACCACAACTTGCTACGGCAATGGGCGGATGTATAACCTTGATGAAACAAAAGATACAACCGGCATCGCGCTTCATTTGGTTCGGCACAGTTCGTCAATGGCATTGGATAAGTTCAGCCGTGTGTTTAATTGGCATGCTCCTGTTTGCCATTACCGGCATTACACTCAACCACGCCGCGCAGATTCAGGTAAAGCCGCAGATAGCGACTGTCGAGGCAGAGGTGCCGACCGAGCTTTTACTGCACCTGGTTATACCGGATGAAGAAAAAGCGCCGCTGCCAGAAAACCTCGTGCAATGGTTAACCGCGGAACACGCCATCCGCGCAGAAGATCAATTGGCAGAATGGAGTGATGAAGAAATTTATCTATCCTTGCCGCGCCCCGGCGGCGATGCCTGGTTAACGATTGATATCACCAGCGGTGAACTCTTTTACGAAAAAACGGACCGTGGCTGGGTTTCCTATTTCAATGATTTGCACAAAGGGCGCAATACCGGTGTGGTGTGGTTCTGGTTTATTGACGTGTTTGCCGTTGCGTGCATGATTTTTTGCATCACCGGTTTGGTGTTGCTTTACCGCCATGCTGGCAGCCGTCCGACGACCTGGCCGATGGTGGGCTTGGGGTTGGTCATTCCGCTATTGCTCGCCCTATTATTTATTCATTAAGTGTTTTTCATGGAGAAGTTAATTATGTGTTCGCGTTTGTTTGCTATGTTTCTGGCGATAATGTCCACGGCTGCTTTCGCTGGTGAATTGGCTGTTTCTCTGGAAATTCCGCGTCTGGACGTGGCGGAATACCATCGTCCTTACACCGCCTTATGGATAGAGAATAATGGCAAAAAAGTTTTCAACCTCGCCGTCTGGTATGACGTGGAGATGAAAGAAGATAAAGGTGAAGACTGGCTGAAAGATATGCGTCAATGGTGGCGGCGCAGCGGGCGCGAGCTGGATATGCCGGTAGATGGTGTCAGCGGCGCAACCCGCGCTCCCGGTACCCATACGGTGACCTTTACGGAAGGTGCCGAGCCGCTGGGTAAATTAGCCGCAGGTGACTACACCTTGATTCTTGAAGCCGCACGTGAAGTCGGTGGGCGCGAACTGTTGAAAATTCCGTTCCAGTGGCCGCCCAAAAAACAGGAAACCTTGAAAGCGCAAGGCAAAAACGAACTGGGTGCATTTCAGCTGACGCTGAACCCGTGATAGTGAGCCGGTTTTTTACCTATCGCTATAAATAATTGACTGATGTCCGCAAAGGAATTTTCTTATGAATAAAATCGCAAAATTCGCTTCTGTATTCACCTTGGGTTTGACCGTGTCCATGATGGCCCACGGCCACCGCGCCTGGATTGCACCATCAGCCACGGTGTTGTCGGGAGAGGACGCCTGGGTAACATTTGATGCCGCAGTATCCAACGATATATTCCATGTGAATCATGTTCCCTTGGGCTACCAGCGTTTGCAAGCCATCGGGCCAGACGGCAAGACGGTGGAATTGCAAAATGCTGCCACAGGTAAGTACCGCAGCACTTTCGATATAAACCTGGGCGAGGATGGTACTTACAAAGTGTTTTATGCGAGCAGCGGATTGAATGCCCGGTGGGAAACCGAAGAGGGTGAGCGCCGTTTCTGGCCGCCGCGCGGTGTAACACCGGCGCCGGAAGATTTCGAAAAAGAAGTCCCCAAAAAAGCAAAAAATTTACAGATATCCCAATCCTCTCATCGTATAGAAACCTTTGTTACTGCCGGCTCCCCCAGCGACAAGGTTTTAAAACCCACCAGAGTCGGTCTGGAGATGGTGCCGACTACTCACCCTAATGATTTGTTTGCCGGTGAAACCGCCGAGTTTATTTTTTTGATTGATGGCAAACCGGCAGTTGGTGCCAAGGTGACTGCTATCCCTGGCGGTATGCGTTATCGCAATGAGCAGGCAGCCATTGAGGTAGTGACTGATAAGAAAGGTAAAGTCAGCATTACCTGGCCGGAAGCCGGTATGTACTGGTTAAACGCTGAATATACTGATGACAAAGGCAAAAAGCCGGCGAAGCAGCGACGTGGTGCCTATGTGGCAACCCTGGAGGTTCTGCCTGAATAATCGGTGAAATGTCAAAACAATGTGCAAACCCTTTCCTGGGTAAGCAATTGTTTTAAACTGGCCCCGGCCAACGCAAACCCCGCCACTATGGCGGGGTTTTTATTCCGCAGGCAATTTTATCCGGTGGCCATCTTGCGACACACATCCGGTGACAGCATCCCGGCATAAGAAAGGTGAGTGGTGTGCGTTATTTTTTAGCGATTACAGTCATGGTGGTTTATATCGCATTCTGCCTTGTGTGCTGGATAAAGTACCGGCAGCGCGAGCGCATAACACAACGCGAAAAAGGCACCCCGCAAAACGCGATCCTTGTCGCTTACGCCAGCCAAACCGGTAACGCTGAAAAACTTGCACACAAAAGTGTGCTGCAACTGGAGCAGGCCGGACTCTCCTGTCAGCTGCTATCGCTGCACAAGGTGGATGAGTCATTACTTGCGCACACTGCTCGAGCCTTGTTTGTGGTGAGTACGTATGGTGAGGGTGAACCGCCGGATACCGGTGCTACATTCCTGCGACGTTATCTGAAAAAAAATGATGCGGCGTTAGCGCATCTGCAATTCGGTATCCTGGCGCTGGGTGATCGCGACTATCGCCATTTTTGCGGCTTTGGCCATGCGCTGAATCATGGATTGCATCACCGAAGTGCCACGTCATTATTTGATCTGGTGGAAGTGGATAAAGATGATGAAAGTGCATTGCGCCATTGGCAATATTATCTCGGCCAGCTCAGCGGGCAGACACAATTTGCAGACTGGAGCCAGCCGGGGTATGAAAGCTGGCGGTTGCACGCGCGAACCTGTTTGAATCCGGACAGCCCGGGTAATCCTGCCTTCCACATACAACTACAACCCGCCCAGAAGATTATGGCGCAAGGCAAATGGCAGGCTGGAGATATCGCCGAGATCGGCCCCTGCAATCCACCGGCACGGGTAAGGCAATTCTTGCGCGAGCTGGCGCTCGATGGCCATGCCCGAATTGCTGATACAGACATGCCATTCGAGCAGCTGCTGATGCGCCGCCGTTTGCCTGAACAATCACTCGACGCTTATCGCTCGTTATCCGCTGAAACTTTGCTTGATCAATTGCCAGTGTTACCGCACCGGGAATATTCCATTGCTTCATTGCCGGAAGATGGCACGCTCGATTTAGTCGTGCGTCAGGTGCAGTTGTCCGAAAATACCCTGGGCCTCGGTTCTGGCTGGTTAACGGCTTATGCTCAACCCGGCGATACCATTGCTGTGCGAGTGCGGGTAAACCAACGCTTCCACGCGCCGGGGGATGATCGGCCGATGATTCTGGTGGGTAATGGTACCGGTTTGGCGGGTTTGCGCGCGCACCTGCGTGCACGTGTCCGCGCCGGTTATCAGCGCAACTGGTTACTCTTTGGCGAGCGAACCCAGGCCAATGATTTTTTCTTTGCCGATGAAATTCTTGCATGGAAAAAGCAAGGCTATCTCACGCACCTTGATCTGGCGTTTTCTCGCGACCAGGCCGCGCCGCGCTACGTGCAGCATCTGTTGCTGGAAAAGCGTGATGTGATCCGGCATTGGATTGACGAAGGCGCGGCTATTTATGTCTGCGGTAGTCTGGAAGGCATGGCGCAGGGTGTGGATGAAGCGTTGACGGACATTCTCGGAGAAGAGCTGCTTGAAACCCTGGCTGATGATGAGCGGTATTGTCGCGACGTTTATTAAATGCGTCGTAAAGTTTACTTCAATGGATCGTGTGTATGCCCACGTTGTTTGAAAACTTCCACAATAAATTTCAACACCTGCGCCAACGAAGATGGTTGATGTTGAGTGTTTTCGTTGTTGTCGGACTGCTCACCTGGCTGTCGCTACGCGACGGTGAGGAAAGTGTTGTGCATGCAACCGCGACTACTCTGCGCGGTGATATCGAAAATCTGGTCACCGCCACCGGTACCTTGCAACCGCGCGATTATGTCGATGTAGGCGCGCAGGTATCGGGCCAATTGAAAGTGCTGCATGTTGACGTTGGCAGCGAGGTTAAAGCAGGTGATTTACTGGCGGAGATCGACGCGACAGTTTATCTCGCCAAGGTAGATGGGACCCGCGCACAATTGCGTAACCAACGCGCGCAATTATTGGATCGTGAAGCGCAATTAAAACTCGCGCAGGTAAACTATACGCGGCAACAAAATCTGCAAAAAGAAGACGCCACTACCCAGGAAGCACTGCAAAGCGCAGAAGCCTCGCTGCAGTCGGCCAAGGCGCAGATTGAAGCGCTGCAAGCGCAGATTCAACAGATCGAATCCAGCTTGCGTGCCGAAGAAGCCAATCTGGAATTTGCACGCATCTATGCACCGATGGACGGTACGGTGGTGTCGATTACCTCCCGCCAGGGACAAACACTGAACACCAATCAAATGGCACCCACGCTGTTGCGTATCGCCGACTTGTCCACCATGACGGTGCAAGCGCAGGTATCGGAAGCGGACATCAGTAAACTGCAAAAAAATATGAAGGTGTATTTCACGACGCTGGGTGGTGAAGGGCGGCGTTGGTACAGTCAGTTGGATCGCATCGAACCCACACCGACCGTGCTC
>CAMPIG010000209.1 GCA_946886255.1 uncultured Cellvibrio sp.
GGTTAAAGCCTGCGTGGTGGTGCCCAACTTCAGCAATCCGCTCGGCGCCTGTATGCCAGTGGAGCACAAACAACGGTTGGTAAAGCTGCTCGACCAACAGCAAATCGTGTTGATCGAGGACGATATCTACGGCGACCTGGCATTTTCCGGGCAACGCCCGCCCCTGTGCATGGGCATGACCGACAGCGGCAACGTCATCCTGTGCAGCTCAGTTTCCAAAACCCTGTCGCCTGGTTTGCGGGTTGGCTGGATCGCACCGGGGCGTTTTCAGCAGCGGGTCGAATATATGAAATATGTACTTAACCTCGCCTCGCCCACCCTCTCGCAACTTGCAGTCGCCGATTTGTTGGAAAGCGGTGTGTATGAACGTCATCTGCGCAAGGTGCGCGGCGAATACGCGCAAGCGGTAACGCGGATGACGCAAGCCGTATCGGATTATTTTCCGGAAGGCACGCGCGTTACTCAGCCGCAGGGCGGATTCGTCATCTGGCTGGAATTGCCAGAGAATGTTGACAGTTTTGACCTGGCGCGGCGTTCACTTGCACAAGGTATCAGCATCGCGCCGGGACCCATTTTTTCGCCGAGCCAGAAGTATCGGAATTTTATTCGGCTGTCGTGTGCGTGTGTGTGGAATAGTCGGGTGGAGAAGGCGTTGGTTAGGTTGGCGGGGATGATTTGAATTGTTCTGGGGTTGCTGCTTAACGCAAACAGGTGTCGGATTACGCTGGCGCTAATCCGACCTACGGGGGAAAGCATTTCGGGTTATTAGCCGGGCAACAACACCGCCAACAAAAACGGCAAAGTCACAAACGCCACTAAGGTAGAAATCACCACCATGGCCGCGATCTCCTGTGGGTTGCGGTCGTAGCGCAGGGCCAGTAAATAATTAAACACCGCCACCGGCATGGCGGATTGCAATAACACCACACTGCGCGAGACACCTTCCACATTTAGCAACCAACAACTTAACCATCCCAGCGCAAGACCGCCGAAGATCCTTGCGATGCTGAAACCAAAACTGCGCCCCCAGGTGCCGATTTTGAGGGTCGCGAGGGAGACGCCGAGGGTGATGGTCATCAGAGGAATCGCGAAGCCGCCGATCAGGGTCACAGTATTGTCGATCCAGCGCGGCAAGTGCGTGCCGGTTACCAGCATTGCCAGCGCAATGATCATGGAATGGATCACCGGCTGACGCGCCATATCTTTAAAACGATCGCCCCAACCGCCTTCAGAAACCAGCAGCAGCCCCACCGTAAAGGTAGCGATCATCATCACCATAAACGAACCGAGCGCCAGCGCGAGACCGAGTTGGCCGAAGGCAAACAGGCACAAGGGCAAACCCATGTTGCCGTTATTAGGGAAGATCAGCGGCGGAAGGTAAGTGGGAATATCCAGCTTGAAACTGCGGAGCATCAGCCACCCCAACACACCCATTGCCGCCATCGCAACAGCCGTGGCCAACATGACTTCACCCATTACTGATGCGTCCACCTCCACCTTGCTCATTGCCGAAATAATCAAACAAGGCGTGCCCACATACATGACGATGCGCGAGACAAAGTCTGCCGGGTAAGCCGTGCCAGTACGACCCCAGATAAAACCGATCAGTACGCTGATCACAATAGGGGCAAGGATCGCGAATAACTCGCTCAGCATGAAAAACCTCTGTGCAAAATGTTCAAGGCGAACATGATAGCAGGCTTGATCACAGGGTCGGTCAGATCGAGGACATGGCAGATCACACTCAACCAATCCCTTGTGTAAGAAATCTGCAATAACCGACTGTTACCTTGCCGGCTCTACCGTGGCCAGCAAAAAAATGATTATTCCCATGAGCACATTTTTCCATTACCTCCGTCTTCCCTTCGTCATCGTGAGCCTTTTCGGGTTAGCAGCCTGCGATCCAAACGTAAATCTCAGCCTGGCACCTCCCGTGCAGGCAGAGTCGGCCCAAAGTTTATTACCGGCGATAGACGCGACCAAACGCACGCCGGTAACCAACGAAAAAATTACCAACCTGGAAGCACCAGTGCCGTCCCAGTGCTACACCAAGACGGAAAACAAACACAACCCCTGTTATACCTGCCATCAAATGTATGACCGCCGGGCAGAACCGCGCATGAACATGCTGGATGACGGCGGCTTGCAAGGTGTGTATTTATTTTCCGATGAAGGGTTAACCAACCACTGGGAAAATTTATTTGTCGACCGACAGGAATGGCTGAAAAGCATTAGTGATGACAATATCCAGGCATACGTTAACCAGGATAATTACAGCGCACTCGCGCCCAAACTCCAGCAAGAAAACTGGGGCGGATTTATCCCCGACTTGCAAAATTTTGCCAAACCGGACATTGCGTTTGACGAACAAGGTTTCGCCAGGGACAACAGCGGCTGGGTTGCCTTTAATTACAAACCTTTTCCCGGCACCTTTTGGCCAACTAACGGCTCTACCGATGATGTGATTATTCGTTTGCCCGAAGTATTTCGCGAACTCAGCGGTCAGTTTGATCGCGAGGTTTATCTGATTAATCTCTCGCTGGTTGAGTTGGCCATAAAAAATATGGCTAGCATTTCAATTCCGCCCAGTGATGAACGCCGCTTGAATATCGACCTGAACGGCGACGGCGAATTACAGCAATCTGTTACCACATTAATCAAACTGACGAACTATATTGGTGACGCACATCAGCAACCCCTGACATTTCAACAATATCCCGCTGGCACAGAGTTAATGCATTCCGTGCGTTACGTGGGCACTGATGATGAAGGCAATATTTTTGTGCCGGAACGAATGAAAGAGCTGCGTTACATGCGCAAGCTGAAAGCCTTGGAACAGCATGATGTCAGTTCCCGTTACGATCGCGAACGCAAAGAAAAAAATATGGGCAAGCTGCCTGACTTTGTGAATCTGGGCGAAAAAGGTTTGGAAAATGGCATGGGTTGGATCATGCAAGGTTTTATTGAAGACTACAACGGCGAGCTGCGTCCACAGACTTATGAAGAAACCATGTTTTGTATGGGTTGTCACGCAGCCATCGGCGCGAACATTGACCAAACCTTTGCCATGCCAAGAAAAATCACCGGCCGTTCCGGCTGGGGTTATATCAACCTGAAAGGCATGCGGGATGCGCCTAATGTGAATGAAGACGGTGGGGAAATTCTAAATTACTTCAAGCGCGCGGGTGGCGGCAGTGAGTTCCGTGAGAATCCGGAAATGCTCTCCCGCTGGTTTGACGAGAACGGGATGGTGGATGAAGAAAAAATCAGCGCTGCCGATGTTTACACCTTAATCACGCCCTCACGCAAACGCGCCCTGCAACTCAATAAAGCCTATACGCAGATCGTGCGTTCGCAAAGTTATATCTACGGTCGGGATGCGACCTGGTTGCCCGCACAAAACGTCTTTTTATCAATCGATGAGTCAGCGCCGCCACTCCCATCAGAACATCGCCATTATCATTGGGATATTCGCCTCAACTGGTCAGAAAAATAGGATCGACATAGACATCGGTTAATCACGCTTTGGCGCTGCAAAAAAAGTTTCACCAGTTTGAAACAAAATGTACCGCAAACAGACATATTCATTTTCTACAGTGGCGGCTCCAAGTTTATAACTGAGTGATAAACCTATGAATCCGCTTTTTAATAAAAAATTACTTGCCGTGGTGATCTCTTCTTTGTTGGTGCTGACTGCCTGCAGTGGCGATGATGGTGACGATGGCGTTGATGGGGCCAATGGGCAAAATGGTTCTAATGGTCAAGACGGACAAGATGGCCAAGATCTGACAGCTGCGCCGAAACTGGTTCGTCTCGCCACGCTGCCGTTAAAAGCCGAGCTAACCGGAATCTACAAAACCGATAACGGTGATCTCTTTTTTAACGTGCAACATCCGCTGGATTCCTTACCGGATGACGAAGGTAAAGCTGCTGTAGGCGCATGGGTCGGTGTTGATATCGACAACCTTGATCCGGATATGGACAGCATCTCTGTACCCGCTGCAGATTCTGCAGAAGCGCAAACCACTCGTGTGGCCGTAGGCAGTTATCAGGTGCTGGGTCGTCAAGGCGATACCTATGCGGGTGCACTTCCCTTTGGTTTGGGCAATATCACCAACGCTACCGAAAGCGCTTCCGTTAAGCAGTCCAACAACCCCGATTTCAATGCATTCCTTGCCAACAATGCTGACGGCAGTGAAGGCTTTCTGTTTACCGCGTGGGAAGATCGTCCGGGTGGTGTCAGCCGCATGAGCCTGACCAAACAGGAAGATGGTTCATGGAGCGTGACGGATGCAATGAATATTGATTTCAGCAACGTTGCCGGCACCATCATCAACTGTTTCGGTACCGTATCACCTTGGGGCACGCCACTGACTTCAGAAGAAAATTATGAAGCAGAGAAAACCGAGAACTGGAATAACAGTGCTTACTCAACCGGATACCCTAACTATGCCGATGTGCTGAATATTCAGGATTATTTGGGTGGCACTTTCCCCAACCCATATGACTACGGCTACATCGTCGAGATTGCCGACTCTAAATCAGACGCTCCGGTCGCCATCAAGCATTTCACCCTGGGCCGTGTTGCTCACGAAAACCCGGTCATCATGCCGGATAAAAAGACGGTTTATTTAACCGATGACGGCTCCAAAAAAGGCTTCTATAAATTTGTCGCTGATACAGCTGGCGATTTGAGCGCAGGCACTCTGTACGCCGCCAAAGTCACTCAAGATGCCACCCTGGACCACACTAAAGCCGGATTCGATATTGAATGGATTGAGCTGGCTCATGCTACTAACACCGAGATCGAAGCTTGGGTGAACGAGTACGACGGCATAGATGAAGAAGATTATGTAGAGGGCGAAACCAGCTACATCAGCGATACAGAAGTCACCAGTTGGGCTAACGGCACAGCGGCTGATGACCGCGTTGCATTCCTCGAAACCTTGCGGGCCGCCGAAGCCAAAGGCGCAACCGTAGAGTTCAACAAGATGGAAGGCATCAACATCAACTATGACGGCGTTATTAACGGCACTGTGCCCTTCATGTACGTGGGCATTGCAGAAGCTGTCGGCGCAATGTCTGATGGTGAAGGTGATATCCAGATCGACGGCAATCCCTGTGGCATCGTGTATCGCCTGAACCTTGATATCCAATACAACGCCAGCCGCATGGAGCCAGTCGTATTTGGTGGCGCTTATGACGGTACATCTACCGCCGACAAATGCTCAGTAGACAGCATTGCCCAACCAGACAACATCGAAGTATTGGACGATGGCCGGGTATTAATCGGTGAAGACAGCAGCAACCATCTCAACAATATGATGTGGATTTATAACCCCAAAGGCGTTTAATTCTAATCAGTAGGGATTGCGTCCCAGGGACGCGAGCAACAAGGAGGTAAACAAGGAAGAGCATTTTTTGATATCCCTTTCAATGACCGACGTGTGGGCTGATGGATCAGCCCTTTTTACGATGCGACTTCATCTGACTTATCCACACTCCCCCATCGCCCCCTTAAACGCATCACGATATCGACGCGACAGCGTTAGCTCCTCTCCTGTATGCAAAAACACACAGTAATCTCCCGCCTCAGTTGGTTGAATATGGTTAATGCTGCCGAGGTTAACAATCAGCGAGCGATGTATCCGAATAAACATGTCCCGCGGCAATAAAGATTCCAGGCGACTGAGGGTGATTCGCATGGGGTACACGCTGTCTTTTACATGCAGGTTGGCGTAATTACCGGATGCTTCAACCCAACGGATATCAGACACGGCCACGAGAAATTCCTTACCCAGCTTTTTGACCAACAAGCGATCCGGTAGTGGAGTGGAAGAGGTTTCGCTTTCATCCATGTAGCTCGCCTCGCCTTGCAAACGTCGGACAATAAATTGATAGCTGGTGCCCACCAATAAAATGATCAGGTAGGTCATGGCATCCTTGCGGTATTCGTACAGCAACTCATAACCCAGATCGCCAAAGTTGTAGTCGTAACCCGCCATCCAGTACACCCATTCACGCAACACAACCATGCCCGACACATGAATGAGGGAAAACGGCAAGGTCAAGAGCACATGAACAACCAATAAGCCAGTTAAGCCCAAACGTGCCTGGAGCCAAGTGTGGATGCGAAGTATCGGCCAGACACTCAGTAGAATAATGAGGGTGCTGGACGCCTCCCAGCAAAAAGGCTCCCATGCGACAATGCTGCTGTCGTGACGGCGTATTTCCATCAACGACGTCGTGGCAAGCAGCAGCGTGTTCAGGAGCCCCCACACTATCAACAGCCCCGGTTGCCAGAGATGCTGGTGAGCAAGGAAGTGGTTTTTCAACCGAGTCGTGTTGTTGTCCTTGTTGTCGCTGGTGTTCACTCTAGGTACCAAACCTTCGCATAAAAACTCTCCGCCGTTTGTCCCGGCTGGCTGCCGGTTATCACAACCCTTTGTCATTCAATCACTTACCGAAACGATCCAGGTTCGGCTGCGGGCACACTGCGCGCTTGAGCCCGGCCATTGTGCAGGCCTCCATCGTCATCTGTCGGAGATTATTCATGACTACTGCCCTACCGCAAACCCCGATTCATTGGTCTCAGCAACGCCGTCATGCACTGGATTGGCTGCGTGTGCTGGCTTTCGGGTTGCTGATTGTGTACCACCTTGGCATGGCTTACGTGGCCGACTGGGGCTGGCATATCAAAAGCGTGTATCAGAGCGAACTTCTGCAATACCCGATGCTTTGGTCCAACCAGTGGCGTATGTCGTTGCTGTTTCTGATCAGTGGCGCGGCGGTATCCTACCAGCTCCACCGACATCAGGGCTGGAGATTTATCCTTGCCAGCACGCGCAAGCTGCTATTGCCCCTGATCGTGGGGAGTCTGGTAATTGTGGCACCCCAGTCATTTGTGGAGTCCAAAGTAGCGGGCGCTATTCCGGACATGAGTTACCTGGAGTTCTGGCGCCATTATCTGGGGTTTCCATTCGGTTTCGGCGAGCCTTTACCACCGGTTTATGGTCGCTTCTCCGGTTCCAACGTCATCTGGAACCACCTCTGGTATCTGCCTTACCTGTTTGTGTACCTAGTATTGATCTGGATGATTTATCCGGCTTTCGGTCAATCTGCTGTTGTAAACCAGGCAAGGCTTATGGCTGACAGACTGCCCTTGAGCCTACTCTACTTGCTCCCAACGTTGGTGTTCTTCGGAATTGGCGAATGGCTGTGGGAGCGGTTTCCCACCACGCATAAACTGGTAGACGATTGGTATAACCACGCCCGCTACTTTGCCGTTTTTCTCGTTGGCTTTGGGTTGGTTCGTAGCACGCGACTATGGGAAAGCCTAAGTAAATTGCGCCTGCTGTCGTTGATCCTCGCGCTCCTCAGCTATACAGCCATTGTGTTTTATGTTCGTGGCGGCGAGCTCAGCTTCTACTGGGCCGCCTTGGCGACCATAGAGGATCCACTACGTGGCTTGATCTGGTCTGCCAATGGCTGGCTGTGGATTATGGCCATTATTGGCTACGCTCAGGCTTGGTTAAACCGGCCCTCACCTCAAATTCGCTATGCCAATCAAGCCGTTTATTGTTGGTACATCCTCCATCAAACTTTTATTGTGCTAGGTGTTTACTGGCTCCGTGTCTATTTCCCTGGTTCGCCCATTGGTTCGGTTCTGGAGCCGGTGGCCGTGGCGACTTTTACCTGCCTCGGCTGCTGGCTGGGGTATGAGGTGATCAAGCGGATTCCGGGTGTTCGCGCGGCATGTGGCATCTTCACTCAACCCACGATGACCATGACGCCAAACACTCGTATCGTCATCGAGTAACGTCCATCAACAGTTATTCCACTGCTGTGAAAGTTTGGGTAATAACTTACGATTTTGAGTATAAGTAAAAAGTCTAAACAGCCTCGGCATCGGGTATGTCTGCCCGATGCCTGTTATAGCGCGCTTACGACGAATTACCCACACTTTATCCACAACCAACCCCCAGCTTTCTCCGCTTGCATTAAACAAAAAACCGCATTATCTTGTAGCCCATATGTGAAACACCCCTATATATAGGGTTTAGCTGTGGCGCAGTCACCCAGGCTCCCACAATTGATTCACAGCAATTATTGCGTGTAAACCGGTCCCCCTTGCGAGCTATTGGATCAGGTGCACGCGGTTTTTTTGAGTTGTATTAACCGCTTAGCACCCAAGACTTCATGCACTACTTGAAC
>CAMPIG010000210.1 GCA_946886255.1 uncultured Cellvibrio sp.
CAATAGCAAAGGACTCTACGGGGTGCGTCACAACGCTATCCATACCGACGACAGCGTGATCAGCGATAGTGACACCGTCGACAACGCCGACATGTGCACCTAACCAGACATCGTAGCCCAGGGCGATGCCTTTGGATGTGACCGGCTGATCACTGATAGGCCTCGTGGAGGACATACCGTGATTGAAAGCATACAAATGGCAATAAGCAGCCAGGCGTGAATCATCACCGATAACAATGCCTTTGCTGCCGCCATCCAGCGTAACATGATGATTAATGGATACGTTGTTGCCCAGGGTGATCGGCCCATGAAGCACCGCATCAGCGGCGATAAAACTGTTGTCGCCTATCACGATGGTTCGGCCGGGCTCGGCAAATAAACGCGCTTCCGGCGCGATAAAACAATTCTTGCCGATCACAATATTTTCCATCGCTTGCAAATATGCTTGCCACTCATCTTGCCAGGCTTGTGCCCAGACACGATGGTTCGGCTTTAGCCGCGCATACAGCCAGGGCATATAGCTCAAACGCAACTGATGTTGCTGGCGATATTTTTCGAGATGGGATTCGCTGACGTGCGGAGGAATTTTTTCAGTGGTCATGCAGGACGCTTTTCGAGTATTTACCGAAAGAAGCGTGAGCTTATACGCAAGCCTTGTTGAAGGGAAGAGGGTGTCCGCGTTGGCTGCCGGTAATCATGTGATACGTTAATCTGTTCTTACCTCGTATCGTCCATGATTGAGCAGATCTAACGTCATCCGGGGCACCGCGATAGGCGCTCATAGGGTAATGAAATATGGGTCCCGTTCGTGCAGCCAACAGCGGACACTTGAAGCTAGTATAAACTTTCGCCCATCAGATGCTATGGCCTGGATAGTTTTTTGCGGCGCAAACCTGTGCATTCATATGGTTGAATGAGTATATGGCTGTTATGCTCAAGCAGAATTTTATCGATCTTATTAGCGGCATTGTTTTTATGTATGACTTGCTCGACGACACAGCAGATTTTATCGTCATCTATAAATACCCTGATGTCAGTTTTCACCGTGAAGGTGACCAGGCGGGATTATTTGAAACCGTAAAACAGCAGCAGATTCTCAATGAACTTTATCCTGTTCATCGTTTGGATAAAGTCACCTCCGGTATTTTAATTATGGCGAAAACGGCCACGGCTAATCGTATGCTGGGGGAAGCCTTTGCCCAGCGACAAGTAGAAAAATATTATCTGGCTATCAGCAAACGTAAGCCCCGGAAAAAGCAAGGCTTGATTAAGGGCGATATGAAACGCGCGCGACGCAGTGCCTGGAAATTAACGATTAACCAGAGTAATCCTGCCATTACGCAATTCTTCAGTAAATCGCTCGGCGACGGAGAGCGTTTGTTTTTAGTAAAGCCTTATACAGGGCAGACCCATCAAATTCGCGTTGCGCTAAAAAGCATCGGCGCGCCTATCTGGGGCGATGAACTTTATGGTGGACAGGATGTGCATGCAGATCGCACTTACTTGCATGCCTTTCAATTGCGTTTTCCGCTCAATGGTAAGACCTATTGCTATCAGGTTATGCCGCGCCATGGAGACGTATTTTTGCAACCACGCTTCATTGAAGCGATGCAAGATTTTATGCACCCTGACACTTTGGCCTGGCCAGCGTTATGAAATATCGCGCTACCATTTTTACAGCCTGTATTTTGTTGTCAGCCGTTTTGCTTGTGATACTTTTTTTTCATCCGACAGCACCGTCAAATGAGCAATCAACCCCGTCATCTTTGAATCTTGACGAATATCGCGTTGTATTTAAAAACTGTTGGTTCGAAGTCCCATGGCAGGAAAATATTCGTTGCGGTGAGTTGCACACTGCGGCATCGACGGGCAGTTTTGTATTGCCGGTGGTGATTATTGAAGATCCTGGTTATGACAAAAAACTGGACGCTGTCTTTTATTTGCAAGGTGGTCCGGGAGCGGGTGCCGGCTTGAATGATGAAGGCATCGCCTACTGGTTACGTTGGCGTGACAACATGGCGCTGGGGCGTGATCTCATTCTTATGGACCCGCGTGGTACCGGGCGCAGCCGCCCCGCGCTTCAATGTCGGGAATACGACGAGCTTAGCCTTGCAGTGTTAAAGCGTAATGCTACCGTGCTTGAGGAACTGCGCGAGGGCTACACGGTGCTGGATCGTTGTTTTGCACAACTGCGCAAGGCAAAGCCACCGTTTAATCCCGAGCATTACGGTACTCAACGCCATGCGCAGGATGTGCGGGCACTGATGAAATTATTGCCTTACGAGCAATGGAATTTATTGGGTGTGTCTTATGGAACCCGCGTTGCCATAGAAGCAACAAACGTGCACGCAGGATCAAAGAACAATTCGGTGCGCAGCCTAATTCTGGATTCGGTTTATCCAGCCAACCGTGGTGGCGTAACAAGTTTCCCCGCCGTGCTCGACCGGGCATTCGCAAATTTTTTCCAGTGGTGTGAAGCAACCGAATCCTGCGCAACGGACCTGCCAATTGAACTTGCTCTGGGTGCCGCGTTGAGTCAATTGCGAGAAGCGCCGGTTACCTTAACTGTAGCACGGCGCAATGGTGATATTCCGGTGGAGTTGGTGGTTAATGATCATCGTTTTATATCAGCCGTTTTTTCAGCGCTTTACAGCAAGCATCAATGGTCACGCATCCCCGATGCTATTAATGCAGTTCTCGACAATGATAACCGTGCACTCCTGTCATTAATGGAGCCTTTTGTTGAGAATGCGTTGGATGACGATTTTTACAGCCTGGTATTTATGGCGGTGGACTGCCGGGACCACGGCATATCATCCCGCGAAGCCTATCAGCAGGAGCTGGAAAAATATCCGCGTTGGCGTGAGTACGCAAGTGATTTATGGCAATATCAGGCGTGTCATTTTTTATCGGAAGAAACGGTGAGCGTTGCATCGATATCGGCTTTGTCGGATGTACCTGCACTGATTTTGGCGGGTGAACTTGACCCTATTACACCCGTTGAGTGGGCTCAGTCATTACATCGCGAGTGGCCGAATAGTCAGTTGCATGTGGTGCCGAATACCGGGCATGCGGTGATCAATAGCGATGATTGTGTGTATCAATCTTTACGATCTTTTTTGGATGAGCCGACTAAATCGGTAAGTTTCTGTGCGGAGTAGGTTTTTTTAACCGCTAGATTTTTCAGAGGGCTGACGAGGGGCATGTAAATAGTTCGTCATTAGCACAATACAAGTTTGGCGTTAGGCCTTTTGTTTCGAAACCCTCAAGTCACGGACGACTTGAGGGAGCTACAAGGATGTATTCATGCGTTTTCGAAACAAAAGGCCTAATGACAAACGGGCTACCGCGTGCCAACAACAAATCCACCTTATTCGTACAAACACAAATAAGCTGTTTCAACATCAGCAGTCACTTTAAAACGTTGGTTCGCTTCAACTTCAAACGTTTCACCAGCCTTAAATGTTTGCGCGGTTTCGCTGCCAGGGAGGATAACGGTCAGGCTGCCGCTGGTAACGGTCATGTATTCTTTCTGGCTGGTGCCAAATTCATAATCGCCCTTTGCCATAACACCAACGGTGGCGGGCAGGGTTTCGGTTTGAAAGGCGATGGATTTTACGGCGCCGTTGAAGTACTCGTTAACTTTAAACATGGGCTGGTCTCCCAATAGCATCTGGACCCAAGAGGGTGGTTAATGGCGGATGCGAAGGTCCACCAAACGGGCATAAAAAAGGCCGCAATCTATGCGGCCTTTTTCATCTTTAATCTGGCTCCGCCTGCTGGACTCGAACCAGCGACCCAATGATTAACAGTCATTTGCTCTACCGACTGAGCTAAGGCGGAATTACGGCTTCCTGTTCGGAAGTGGTGCGTATCCTATAGTCGAAGCCCCCCTCGGTCAACCCCTTTTTTCAAAAAAATCATGGGTCTAGCGCTGTTAAAGGCGGCATTGAAACCTGTCCGCTCAAATATTCCCCAAGCTGTATTAAGACTGTTCAAAATGGCTTTGGACGAGATAGGTATCCTGTGATTATTGCTTATTTGAAAAGGGCTTGGCTGAGTAAATAACCTGAATCAATGGCCGAGGGTCACCAACTTGAAGCTGCCATTGTTCGCCAGGATATTCACTTGGCGGAAATGCTGCCGGGCTTTTCTTTCCAGGGGAATAAACTGGTTTACGACAAATAACGCGGTGCCGTGTCGGGCCAATAGACGCTTGGTGCTGAGGATAAATTTGTCCGTCAGGTCGCCGTCCACGCTAAACCCTTGATGGAACGGCGGATTACAGAGGATGAGGTCGAAGGTCTGCTGAATCTGGTCCCCTGCATCGGCCGCAATGACATCGGCGGTGATGTTATTCAGTTCGCAATTGTGGCGTGCGATATGGAGCGCCGCTGCGTTATTGTCGGTCAGTGTCCGCTGTTCCAGTGGCAGATCGGCGGTCATCAGGGTCAGGTATCCGTAGCCGCAGCCCAGATCCAGCAGTCGGGTGGGTTGCTCAGGCAGTTGCGCCAAGAGTGCGGGCAATGCCTGAATCAGAAATTCACTGCCTTGGTCGATCTTGTTCCAGCCGAACAAGCCGGGTTTGCTATGGATGGTTACGCCATCAGGTGAATCGATGGGGCGCAATTGCGGGTAAGCGTTATCGTCCAGCCATTGATCATTCTGTGGCATCAGGTTTTCCAATACGGCGGTATACACCATGCCATTTTTTTGCGCCGATACCTTGCAACCAAAAAGTTTACCTGCTTTATCGATGTAGGTTTTTATCCCTTCATTTTTTTGCCCGCAGAGAAATAATTTACCGCCCGGTATCAACAACCGATACGCTTGATTAATGATGTGATGCGTAACCGGTTTTTCTTTGGATATGCGGTAAAACACATGGCTTAACGAGGCGGCTTTTATCTCACTGAAATCGAAATCGCAGAACCGATGGTGGAATCCCAATCGCTCCGCTTGTTGAGCAACATCCCAGCGGTTGGTCATTAAGAAAGGTTTGTTTGGCCATTGACCAATAGTTGGTAATGACGTTAATACGTTTTCATCGCTGCACCACAAGGCTTCAGCAGCATTTTCCTGAGCAATCATCTGGGTAAGCCAGGTGAGGGCAGCATCATTCATCTTAAACGCTCGCGATTTCCAGGTTGGTCAGGGGGCGGTATTCACCCGGCAGTAGATTGTCATCCAGTAATATTTCGCCGATACGCTCCCGATGTAATTCCACAACATGATTGCCGACAGCGGCAAACATGCGTTTTATCTGGTGATATTTCCCTTCGCGAATCGTCAGCAACGCTGAATGACTGGTGAGCAGTTGCAGTTCTGCGGGTTGAGTCGGTTTTTTTTCACCGTGCAACAAAACGCCGTCGCGGAAGGTGTCGGCGGTATGCGCGTCAATCGCATTTGCCGTGGTAACGCGGTAGGTTTTGCTGCATTCGCGGCGCGGTGAGGTGACCTGGTGATTCCATTGGCCATCATCGGTCAGCAACACCAGTCCTGTGGTATCAATATCCAGACGGCCGACGATTTGCAGATTCGCTTTATTGGGCTCGTCTAACAAATCCAGTACGGTTGGATGTTCCCCATCGTGATTTGCGCAAATATAACCAACCGGCTTATTGAGCATGATGTAACGAACACTAAGCCTTTCAATCACTTTGTTATTAACACTAACGATGTCATCGGCTTGAATGTGCTGTGCTGCTTTGCGTGCTGTTTCATGGTTGATCGATACCGCGCCCTGCCGAATAAGTTGATGAATTTGGGAGCGTGTCAGGTCGGTGGAGTTGCCAATAAATTTATCCAGTCTCATGGTTATTCTCCCAGCCAGGCTGCGGGGACGGCAGAGCGCCAGTCAAAACGTTCCAGTAGTTGCATAAAGGTTTCATCCAGCGGCGCAGAAATATGTAGTGGGTGTTCTGTAAAGGGGTGGGGCAATCGGATATCGGTTGCTGCTAATAATAAACGGTGCGCATTAAAGTGTGCTTGAAAAAAACGGTTGTGATTACCCTTGCCGTGCTTGGCGTCCCCAATGATCGGGTGATTGATGTGCTTCATGTGGCGGCGAATCTGATGCTTACGGCCGGTCACGGGCTGGCACGACACCAATGAATAACGGCTTTGAGGGTATTTATCAACCTGCACGGGCAACTCAATACTCGCCAGGCGCTGGAAATGTGTGAGCGCATCCTGTGCCGGTTTATCTTTTCGCGCTTTTTTATCTGTACAGGCATCCTGTTCTTCCGTCAAAGAATGATCAATAGCCCCTTCTTCCGGAGCATAACCACGCACGATAGCGACATAATTTTTTTTCACGTGATTGGCGGCGATCAGCGTACCGAGTTTTTGTGCGCAATGGCTTGATAACGCAAATAGCAATACGCCGGAAGTCGGTTTATCCAGGCGATGGACCGGGTATACATGTTGGCCGATTTGATCGCGCAAAATCTGTAAGGCAAAGCGAGTTTCATGTCGGTCGATAGCGCTACGGTGAACCAATAACCCACTTGGCTTATTGATAGCAATGATGTGCTCGTCGCGATAAAGAATATCGAGTGTTTCAGGCATGGAATGACTAATGGGGAAGGGTGTTAACACATCAGGCGCACTAACGCCTGATGTGTGTTGTTCAAGCGGTAATGCTTATTCAGTTGCGGTATCCATAGCGGGGTCAGACTCATTGCTGCATCGCCAGCCCCAGGTTGTTTGCTTTTGCACAAACGATTCTGCCTGGACTTCGCATTTGTCGATTTCGTTGGTGTAAGTCCATAAGACTTCGGTCTCGCCCGCTTTGGTGTAGTGCACTTCACAGGGCAGCTTCTCGCCTGCTGTTGGGTACACCACTTCAATCACGCGCTCAACGCCATCGAGAGTACAGCTGTACTTGATATTGTCAGCGGCCATTGCGTTCAGGGTGAGTAAGGCTGTCATTACAAAAAAGATTATCTTACGCATTGCTTGCTCCTTGTTATCTTTCAGGGTTACCACTAGGCCACCATAAAGTGCAGTTATGACAACATCAACCAAAGAAAGGGTTATTTGGACGAACGGATCTTCTTTTCACCCGAGTCAACGGTTTGATAAATCAGGGTGTTGATGGTCATCGGGCCCACGCCACCCGGCACGGGTGTATAGGCAGCAACTCGATCCACCAAGGGCTTCAATTCAATGTCGCCGACACCGCCGGGATGGTAGCCGGCATCTACAACGACCGCGCCGTCTTTAATCCACTCGGCCTTGATAAATTCGGGTTTACCCACTGCGCCAACAATAATATCGGCTTGCTTGATCAATGCCGGTAAATCCTGCGTGCGGGAATGACAGATCGTGACGGTGGCGTTGGCGTTCAACAGCATCATTGCCATGGGTTTACCCAAAATCGGGCTGCGACCCACGACTACAGCGTGCTTGCCGGAAAGGGGAATATTGTAGGCTTCCAGCAGGCGCATGATGCCCTTCGGCGTCGCGCAACCGTAAGCCTCTTCACCCATGCTCATGCGGCCGAAACCGAGACAGGTCACGCCATCAACGTCTTTTTCGGCGGCGATAGCATCAAAGCACAAGCGCTCATCAATCTGTTCCGGCACCGGGTGTTGCAACAAAATGCCATGGACATTGGGGTTCTGGTTCAACTCGTTAATCTTGGCCAGCAACTCCTCGGTGGTCGTTTGGCTGGACATCTCCACCTTCAACGAATCCATCCCGATACGCTTACAGGCGTTGCCCTTCATCTTCACATACGTGGCCGACGCGGGATCATCACCCACCAGAATAGTGGCGAGGATAGGGGTTTGACCATTGCTGCTGGCTTTAAGCGCTGCAACACGTTGGGAAAGTTCTTGTTCGGTTTTTTCGGCAAGTGCCTTGCCATCGAGGACCATTGCAGACATGGATTCAAGCTACCTTAGACAGTTGATCTTATAAGGGAAACAGGGCGGCATTGTCCCACAGGCATGTTTAAATGGGGAGCTTTTGCGGGAAAGAAAAAGGAGGGAGAAAGTGGGGTGGCTGATGGGGCTCGAACCCACGACCACTGGAATCACAATCCAGGGCTCTACCAACTGAGCTACAGCCACCGTAGCATTGCAGACAAACTTTTTAACACATTCACCAGCTATTTGGTAATGACACCAATGCTTCAAACAAATGGTACGCCCGGCAGGACTCGAACCTGCGACCATCCGCTTAGAAGGCGGATGCTCTATCCAG
>CAMPIG010000211.1 GCA_946886255.1 uncultured Cellvibrio sp.
GGAGATCATTACCCATATGCATTAGCTGACTTGGTTAAAGGAAAATGATTAGGTTAAAAAAAATTGATATACCCAAAGTCCTTGAAATTAATTTTCAAAAATGGACAAGTAATATTCTTGCCAAGCTGCAAAGAGGTGAGCAATTATCCAATTCTGATAAGGGACATTACAATCATAAAGAAATAAAAGAAGCATTAATATTAGAAACAAATGAAAAGTGCGCTTATTGCGAAAGCAAGTTGCGTCATATTGCATATGGTGATATTGAGCATATAACACCTAAGGTGGATAGTCCTGAGTTATGGTTTAAATGGGAAAATCTCACACTGGCTTGCGATATTTGTAATACGAATAAAGCGAGTAAAAATGGCATTATAGATCCCTATGTGAATAACCCAGATGAAGAAACTTTTTTTTGTGGTTCCGTGATATTCCCTATTCCCGGTAATGATTGCGCATCTTTATCTATACGGGAGTTGGATCTTAATAGGTCTGAGTTGATAGGGAAAAGACAGGAAAAAATTGAAAATCTATTTAGGCTTTTAGAGGTGATTGCAAGAACAGAAAACCCACGTCTTAAGGAAATTCTTTCGGCGGACTTCAACATGGAATTAACTTCGGATAAGGAGTATTCGGCTTTAGCCAAGTCAGTTAAATTAATTGCAACGACCAAAGGACTTTTAGTTTGATGTGGCTATAGAACCTTGAAATTTTTAATGTTAAATCTACTGTAAATTTTGGGATTAGTTTTATAACTACTATCGGGATTAAGACCCCATTCTAGGAAGATATATTGTTCAGTTCCGGGGACAGTTTACTTAATTCAATGTCCGCTTTTGCCGTTATGCGACGTAAAGGACTTTGGGTTCTATCGCAGATAGCGTGAAGGTCTCCTCCGAGCCCAAAGCGGACCTTTATATCTTTGTGCGGTTCTATCTGTGCGATGGTCTTGGGGAAAATGCTTATAGAAAATCAATACGCAAATCCCTATTTCATGTGATATGTACATCATTAACAGAGACGTAGTCACTCTATGAAAAAAGTTAACACCGATTTGCTTCAAGTAGGAGATATTATTCTTACTACATCCACTCAAAAAACTAGTGCGCTAATTCGAAAGGTGACCAATAGCGATATTTCACATGCGATGATTTGCGTGGCTCGTGGGTCTGTCATGGACTCAACAAGTGAGGGTGTGCAGGCCAGAAATATTCAGAAAATGTTTTATAGTGACGATAGCGCAATCTATGTTTTGAGAGCAAAAGAGGCGCTTTCCCCCTCAGCCCTTGCAAAAATAGTAGAGTACGCAAGAAGCTCTACCGGAACATCTTACAGTAAGGCTGAGGCTGCTGCTGTTGTGACTGGAAATGGCCTGAAAATGGGTAGCGCTAAACAGTTCTGCTCTAGAATGGTAGCAAGAGCGTATGATTCAGCAGGAATAACATTGGTTAATAATGTAGATTTTTGTTCTCCCGAGGATCTGAAAAACTCCGATGCTTTGATAAAAATCGAGCCATCTTGGCTTATTGTTTCTACTGAAGAAAGAGATGCAATGAGCAAGCAAGAAGATACGACCATGGGCATGCGAGGTGTAACTGAAGATCTTTTAAGAAGAGTGAGAGTTCTTGACAAAAAAATTGAAAACCTCAATGACATCGACGATTTATTGATAGCATGTGCGGAACTGGATATACAAATTTCAGAATCTTTTACTTTATCTGGATATTTGGACTACTGGAAAATTGACGTATCACGCTTTCCCTGGCGTTACGATCCATTGTTAATGGTTCAGCTTTACCATTCAACTTCTGAAAAAGAAGATCTAATCAAATATTGTAGGGATACGCTTGCAGATCATGAGGCCGGTGCTTTTTCTCACTGGGATAAGAATGCGAAGGGTTATGCAGAAAAGAACCGGATTTATCCAAGAAGAACATTTGAATTGCTTTCTAATCTCTATATGAAGCTGAGCTTTAACCATAACGAGCGCATAAGATCGGCCAGAATATTGTTAGGTGTTTACGGATCAAACAACTAATTTAAAATCTCTCTCGAAATAAATGTGTACCTATTTAATGCACCAATAATGAAACAAGTGTTGCAGTATTAATTAACTATAAGGAATGGGTATGGGAGCCATATGGTTTGAGAAGCAAAATTTTGCTGATCACTTGCATGAAATAATTGGCTACAAATCGGGTGTTGCAGCATCAATTGAGCACATGTGTGATTTGTTAAGTGGAACAGGATTTGATGACAAGATAATTCAATCTGAACACCACGGACTGCGAATAAGATCTGAAGATTATGATGCACTGTATTACAAGTTATTACATGGTGTCGGAGTGACTGAGCGGCCGTTAGATGGAATATTTGAATTATTTAAAGTGGCCAGGGAGATCGAAAGAAAAAAAGGTTTAGAGTTTGCTAAATCCATTCAAGAAATTTATGGCCGACATATGGAAATTGAAACCAAAAAGGCTAGGCAAAGCGGATTAAAGGTATGGAGCCCGGAAAAAATGATCAAGGAAACTGCTAAAGTACATGGCGCAGCGGGTTTAGACGCGATTATGCTACTGATACGGGCTTATGATGATTTGATTAAGCATAGCCCAAGAACATCAATGAGGTTTCATGAATACTCAAATATTATAAACTTGTCAGACCTCTTTCAGCAGCACAATCCATCTGTGGCGTCAGGTGATTTTCTTGATCAACGCTTTCTAGATTTTCTCGCAAACAATACCGGTAAGTTAGGTGAAATTCATTGGAGAAAGTTTGAAGAGTTGACGGCTGAGTGTTTCAAGCGATTTGGTTACATCGTTGAATTGGGCCCTGGAGCCAATGACGACGGTGTTGATATGCGAGTGTGGGATGAGGCCAAGGAGGGAACTCCCAAATTTATCGTTCAATGTAAGAGAACAAAATCCAAAATTGAAAAAGTGACAATTAAAGGACTATACGCTGATGTGCAGCATGAAGGATGTGAGCTTGGCGTGTTAGTGACATCATCGGAGCTCAGTGTTGGTGCTCGTGCAACTATAGAAGCTCGGAGCTATCCTGTAGAAGAGGTAAACCGAGGAAATATAATAAAGTGGTTGAGCGTGCTTAGAACACCTGGCACAGGTATTGTGCGCTTATAAAAACTAGCCTTTTAGATACAAACCTACCTATCAGTCCTGTGATCCACTGTAATCTCTACGGTCAGAAGGTGGATTACTGTGCAGCTTCCTTCTTGGCTGCTTAACGTCCACTCTTGGCCGAAGGTGGTAGATGTGCCCGAAGCAGAGTTGGAGTGGTAGTGAATTTATGGGCAGATATCTGCGCCTTATTTATATCTGGCAAGAGTTTAGCTAATGGCATTGTTAAATTACAACATGGAGTCGAATTATTATCAAAACTCTAGCGTTCATTGATGAATCGGGAAACACGGACTTAGATACATCTAAATTGGATGTGTCTAAGTATTTCATCGTGTGTGCCGTAATTATAGATGATGGTCAATTTGATTCGTTACGGCATGAAGTTGATATTATTCGAAAAAAATATTTCCAAAATGGCGAAATTAAATCGAGCAGTGTTAGGGATAGAGATGGTCATGCCCGCCGTATAAAAATACTTGAACGTATACTGGAATTGGATTTCAAGTTTTACGCAGTGGCTGTGGAAAAGGAAGCTTTAAAACGTGATGGTGGATTCCAGTATAAAAGGTCATTTTTAAAATTTATAAATGGCCTGCTATATAAGCAATTGTTTGAAAATTATCCGAGCATTACGGTTTTCGCTGACGAGCATGGTGGGGATGAATTCAAACTAAGCTTTCAGACATATATAGAAAAGAACCACAAGCCAGATCTATTTTGGGACTCCGAATTAAACTTGGTATCAAGTCACGATAATTTATTGGTTCAGTTGGCTGATTTTCTTGTTGGTACAATTGCTAAAGTTTACGAAAGCAAGTCCAATCCGGCTCTCCTGGAGAGTTATAGAGCATTACTTAAGACCAAGGCATTGGATCTAAAAGAATGGCCAACCAAGCATCAGGCATACTTCGAACCCGATAAAATTAGTAAGGAGTATGATCGCTTTATTCACTCTCACGCTCTTTCTAAAGCTGAAATTTATATAGAACAGCACCGTAAATTTAATGACGAAGAAACAAAGCTGCAAGTATGTGTTTTAAGTCATCTGGTGTTCAATAGTCGACTATTGCCCGATGACGGCTATATAGCAACTAAGAGCCTGCTAGAGCATTTAGAAAACTGTGGCTTCAGAGGCGTTTCAGAGCAAGCTATTAGATCCCAGATCGTGGCAAAATTAAGGGATAAGGATGTGATAATAGCCAGCTGTAATCAGGGTTACAAAATACCTAGTAGCTATTCAGATCTCTTTGACTTTGTAGAGCGGGTAAACAGTCTAGTTCTTCCTCTTTTGGAGCGTCTTAATAAAGCCAGGAATAGTTATATAGTAGCTAGCAAGGGAGGCGTGGATTTGCTAAAGGGGGTTGAGTATCCAGAGTTGGTTGAGTTCTTACACATTCTCAATAAATAACTTAATAAGCCGCTCCAGTGTTACAGCTGGCGCTCAAACATTAACAGAAAAGTCACTTCGTCCCAGCCGTAGATGAGCGCGGCGTTAATGACCTCTCTTGGCCGATTACTGACTTCGCCTTATGGTAACGCAATGAAATATTTAATTTTTATAGCTATTATGCTGATTAGTATTTATTCATCAGCGCAAGCATTGTTTGCGGAAGCAAATTTTTCAGATTCGCAGTTTTCTGCTTTGGTGAACAATGTAGGCCTAAAAGAAGCTAAGGAACAACCATTCTATACTGGATTTAAACTTTATTCGGCTAAGTTGGAAGTAGTTGATGTTTATTACGGCAATTTGAAACCTGACTCGATGATCGATATAAATTTATATGTAAGCTACCTAGGATTAAAAAATACACTTGAGGCGATGGCTGGAAATTACATACTTAGTTTCTGTCAGTCCAAGTCTGGTATCTTTTATACCAATAGAGATTTTCTGATCATAAATGCCAACCCAGTTAATATCGCCGAGTTTGAGCGGCTTAGGAAAGAGGGTTCAAATTTTGATGGTAATCACGACTGCGTCTCTACAAACTATCGTGCTTTGAATCCAGATAATAACCTTGATCAGGAATAGCGATGCCGATTTCCCAATCTACTTAAAGGCATATAAAAAGCGTGTGTATTAGCAACATTTTCTAGCTATTAATCTTTATTAAAGTTTGTCCGATTTTTGTCGAACATTGTAGTCGTGCCCAAAGCGGGAATGGGTTAGAGAACTTCACCAAATAGAAAAAATAGTTAATTGAACCGCTTAATTAAAAGCAATCCAGGGTGGACTTTCTCATGATTGTACTTGGTGTACCCGCAATAGACGAAATATGGCAGGCCATCGACTACGAAGTCACGTGGCTGCATGGTCGCTGGTCCATTTATCGACAGCTCTACGGAACTAACGAGGGGCGCGTTGAAATCCTGAATCGCTCTGCCGGTACATTCGCGAGCATGCTCCAAGACGTATTGCTTGACGATGTGCAGTTAGGATTAGCGAAACTTGGGGACCCAGCCACTTCACGTATTAAAGGAGGCACCGTCGTCGAGAACCTGACACTTGAAAACCTTTGTCAGTCAGTAATAGCTACCGGCGCTTTGCAGGCCAAATTGCCGTCACTTTTATCCGCATACAATGCTGCCTGTGCTGATGTTAGAGATAGACGCAACAAGCGTATTGCTCACTTTGATTTGCATACTATGCTGGGATCAAATGTGTCTATAAGCGGTCCTTCCCGCGCGGAAGTCGAAGCCGCTTTAGCGGCATTGCGGGGCATAATGAACTGTATTTGTTTGCACTTCACCAATAGCCAAACTGGCTACGAGCACATCATGTTAGACAGTGATGGAGACAGTCTTATTGCTTTACTAAGGAGAGGACTTCGCTACCAAGACTTGGTCATTGACGGAGCAATCTCGCCTGATGATCTTCGCTCCAGCAAATGGGGGAAGGATTAACAGCCATTTCCTCAAGCTCTGGGCTTTTATAGATATTTCCTGAAAACTGGCGCCGAAATACTTTTTCATTAGAGAGATTCAATTATTCTCAACTTCCGCTTTGGTCGAAAGATTCCCATGAGTCTATCCAAAACCTCACAAACAATTTCCCGCCTTACGATAACCGCTTTCCCTCGCTTCACGTTCCGAATTGAACTTCACAATATTGCTATTTTTCATTGCATCATAACTTGGACAGCCAATTGGTAAGTGGTATACCTTGGAGTTCTTATTTCCTCTAATCGGTAGTTCATTGTCAACTTCAGCGAGTTCTGAATTTATTTTTTCCTGTTCTAGTGTTTTTGAAGCAGCATTTTTCGATAACTCGTCTTTTTGATTTCTATCACCAATTACCCATTCCTTTTCTCCCGTGACATAAGGGTTGGTGTGCTGCATTATTCTGGCTATGCGTTGATTTCTGAGTTTTTCCCAGTCGGAAACGGGATACTGCTTATTCCAAGCCACGAATAGTTGTTCCTGTTGACGGCTCATACTCAGGTTGTAGCGGTCATGCATGTAGAAATAGATTCTGGCGATTTGGCCTCGGATTTCTGTTCTTGGCTCGATAACTCGCTGCTGGAAGTCGATCTTCACGGGGCATTGGCCGTGCTGATAGGGAGTCGACGGCAGTATGCCGAATCTGAAATTGGAGCGGTCACCATTAACTTCACCGACAGAGGGAACCAAGTTGTACATATCGGCTTCCATTTGGCGGAATATGCGGTCAGTAGCTACGCAGTTTTTACGACCACCCTGTCGCCAGCACGGACGCTGCTGCCCAAAACTGTGAGCGGACATAACGTGTTCCCATTCAACTCGGTTAGCTCGTTGGGCATCTTTTCTGATCTTGTAGTTACAAGCTACTAAGTCGGCTTTACCAGAGAAGCCGGACCAGTTAATGGGGCAATTACAGTAAAAGGTATGTCGATAATCCGCATACACTTGTTTGCTCGCGCGCTTTGCTTGTTCGAAAGTCGTTGGTGAACTTGCAGTCACACAACAGGGGAAAAACAGAACACATAAGAATAAGAAACGAAGACTAATCATTTAAGACAACTTAACTTTAAATGTTTGGAGGAAAAATATTATTGCTTGAAGGCATCTAATGGATAGCACCATTAAAATAGTAAGCTCAGTTTTGGCAGTGTGATATCCCGAGAAATGCATGTATATTTTTTAAATACTCCTGTAGGAAAATGCCTACAGGATAATTAGCTATTACCCACTGGTTGCGAAGTGCCATCTTCGGAATAATGCGCACATATCTGCTGCGCTTCCAATCCTGGCAGGTACATCGAAGCCGATTCTCTTAGGGATGAGAGATCGGCTTTTTTATTACGGCCGCAAAATGGTCTGCTCAAATTTTTAGATGAAGCTCTTGCAGCCATTTGTCGAAATGCTGGGACTTATCACGAAGTGATTGGGCAAAACGTTCCAAACCATGAGCACAGACCTTATCCATTTGCTTGCCGCTCACAGCCTGACAACTGACGGACTCGCAGAAGAAAGCACAATAGTCGTTAAACTCTGAGAACTCATCACATAAATCCCGAAACTCCTCCCCGACAGTCAAATTTGAGTCCTTTGGCTTTTGCGTGTTATCTAGATCCAACATAAATTCTCTCCATCCCATATTTGTCACCAACCGCCACGCAGGCGAAAACCTTCCTCCGAATATGAAATTCCCTTCAACAGCCCATGTGTTACTCAAGAGATTGTATCTTCCTATTGAATATAGTCTATTGTAGACTATTAAAACCCATAATCAACAATAAATATCATTAATAGATGATAAACAGCGACCATCTTCTCAAAGGTGGTTGCATCTATGGATAAAAAACAGTTTGGCGAACGCCTCAAGATTGCTCGTCAGCGCAAAAACCTGAGGCAAATTGATATTTCAATTGCACTGGAAGAGTACGACATATTCATGACCCAAAGCGCCATCGGAAAGATTGAGCGAGGTGAGCGAAATTTATATGTTCATGAATTAGCCGCTTTGGCTGAGATTCTTGAGGTATCAATCGAGTGGATTATTAAGGGCGGAGAGCTGCGTATTCCTTAATTTGTACTAGTCGCGACCTAATCTGACACTTCAGCTTGAAAGAAGAGAGTTACCGGT
>CAMPIG010000212.1 GCA_946886255.1 uncultured Cellvibrio sp.
AACGTGAGATAACGATATTCGCGCTCATCATTTTCGCTCTTGATGACATCAACAACAGCTGTCACCGCCGGGACGTCATCAGGCACCGCCAAGTCTTCCTGGGCGGCAACCAAGCCGCTGCGCAGCAGGCACGCAGAGCAAAGCAACAACCAGTAAAGATGCCGGGCAAAACGACTTACGCTATTCATCAACACAATCACCTTCATTTAACGCGTTACTGGAGAACGCCTGGCACGTCTTATCTTGCGTTACGATTGTTCCATTCCCCTGAACAGGGCACCATGCGATTTACCTTTTCCGCAGGAGATACACATAACAACCACTCTGCTCACAAAAGCCTTCCAGGGCATGGCCACTGATTTCAGCGAAGGCGTAAAAGTCGCGTACCGAACCGGCATCGGTCGCGGTCACCCGCAATAACTCACCGGATGCCAACTCCCGCAGAGCCTGCTTGGCGCGCAAGAGCGGCAAGGGACAGCGCAAACCACTGGCATCGACTTCCGTCGTCACAACATGCGTCGTGATCTCCTCATAAGCAATGCGCGGCAACTGCTGATTTGGATCATTCATGCCAATAAACCTGCCTATGCTAGGGAACCCTGCCGGGTCCAGGTTGAACAAAGTTGGCGCATATTAGTCCAAAGCCTGTCTATCCGCCGACCATAGCCTTCGGCCAGCAAAGACGCTAGAGTAACGCCCGCTAGATCGCCACCCGGAGGAGTGCCAACAACTGTGTCTGTGTTTCGCAAAACCTTGCTGATTCCAATGATTCTCGCAAGCAGCATCGCTATGAATGCGGCGGCGGAGATAGAACTTCCGATGTTGGGAGACACCAGCTCCAGCATGATCTCACCAGTGCAGGAGCGTGTGCTTGGGCAAAAGTGGTTGCGATTGTACCGTAGTCAGGTTCCCACGTCCTCTGATCCCTTGATTATCGATTACCTCGAAAAACTGCTGAATCGGTTGGCGATACACAGCCAACTGGACAACAAAGATCTGGAATTGGTGCTGGTCCAGAACGATACCCTTAATGCCTTTGCTGTGCCGGGGGGCATCATCGGTGTCCACACCGGTTTGCTGACCTATGCGAGAACAGAAAATCAACTGGCGGCGGTATTAGCCCATGAACTGGCGCACTTGAGCCAACGCCATTATGCCCGCCAACTTGAACAGCAAAAGAACATGGCCGCACCCTTTTATGCCGGGATGCTGGCTAGCCTGGTGTTGCTCGCGACGAGCGGCTCTAACAGCGATGCAGGTCTCGCCGCCCTGGCCACCACCCAAGCGGCGGCCATAGATGCCCAATTGCGCTTCAGCCGGCAAAATGAGCAGGAAGCCGACCGAATCGGTATGCAGACCATGATTGAAGCAGGGTTAGATCCCTATGCCGCCTCAGATATGTTTGAAGAAATGCTGCGCGGCAGTCGCTATGGCCGCCGTCCACCGGAATTCCTGCTGACGCACCCGATTACCGAAAGCCGTATCTCCGATGCCCGCAACCGCGCGATGCAGTACCCACGTAAACAATACGACGATAATCTCGAATTCCAGTTGATGCGCACCCGCATTCGGGTCAGGAGTGAAGAAACACCGCAGTTAGCGGTCAAACGCTTCAAGGGTGAAGTTGCGGGAGATAGTGCATCAGCCGATGCCAGCCGCTACGGTCTTGTATTGGCTTATACCGATGCGCAGCAATTTGCCGAAGCCAGGGCAACGCTCAAACCCTTATTGGAAAAAGATCCCGAGCGGCTGAGCTACCTCATCATGGCCAATGACATTGAAGTGGCTGCCCGGAACTACAAGCCTGCACTTAAAGATCTGGAAGCTCTGCTGGATAAAAACCCCGGCAGTCACCCGGTCATCGTGCGTTACGCCGAAGCCTTGATGAAAGCTGGCGACTATCAAGGCAGTGCTGCCGTATTGGAACGCTATTCGCGGCAACGCAGTAAAGATGACTATGTCTGGTATCTGTTAGCGGAAGTGTACGGACTGGCGGGAAATATTCTCGGTGTGCATGAAGCACGCGCCGAATATTTTATTCTCAACGGTGTGTATGACCGCGCGCAGATTCAATTGCGCAATGCATTAAAGCTGGCGCAAGGCAATTTCCACCGCACCGCTTTACTGGAAGAACGATTGAAATATGTGGAGCGCCAGCGACAGGAACAAAACTTTTAATTCTGCCGGGCTAACTATCAAAGGCATAAATCAGTTCAAGAAATAATTTGACGGAATGCAGCTAGTTTGCAGGAATAAAAGTGTGCGGAAATCTTTTGGTCCAATCTGAGTTGCTGACCCATTCGTCGGCCTTATCTGCAGGCATGGGTCGGCCGATATGATAGCCTTGGGCATCATCACAACCCATCATATTCAAACGCCGCAATAATTCTTCGTTTTCCACTCCTTCTGCCACCACCTTCAACCCCAGGTTGTGAGCAAGATGGATAGTGGAATTCACAATAACTTCGTCCTGTTTATCCTCAAGCATATTGCGCACAAATGAATAATCAATCTTGAGCGTTTGTACCGGCAGCCGCTTGAGATACGCGAGTGAAGAGTAGCCTGTGCCGAAGTCATCAATGGCCAACAACACCTCCAGTTCGTGCAATTGATCCAATACCCGCATGGCGCGATTGGGGTCGGTCATGATAGAACTTTCAGTAATTTCCAATTCAAGATACTTGGGCGGCAACTGGTATTGTTGCAACAGACGCATAATTTTTTTGGGCATGTTTTCATCGAGCAAATTGCGCGCGGACAAATTCACAGCCACCGTGACAGCCAACCCCTGATCGTGCCACGACCGGCATTGCTCAATACTTTTGTCCAGCACCCAGGCCGTCATGGGATGAATCAGGCTGGTCATTTCAACAATCGGTATAAACTCGCCGGGCGGCACAAATCCAAGCTCCGGGTGATTCCACCGTAACAGCGCTTCAAACCCGTAAAAACAATTGGATTCCAGCGAGACTTTGGGCTGGAAATATAAACACAATTGATCTTCACGAATTGCGCGACCCAATTCACCCATCAGCGCCAGACGTTTGGGTGAATGTGGATCGTATTCCGGGTTGTATAGTGACAATCCGGACATTTCGGTCTTGGCGCGGTACATGGCTACATCGGCATAACGCATCATGGTACTGACATCCTGCGCCTGGTTCGGACATAAGGAAATTCCGATACTGGCACTGATTTCGGTACAAAAGCCTTCAACATCAAATTCCTGGCGCAAGGCATCCAGCACACGGTGGCCAAAGACTATCGCTTGCCGCTGATTGCGGATGCGCGGCAAGAAGATGGCAAACTCATCACCCCCAAGGCGAGCAATCAAGCCCGGCATCTCGGACATCTCTGTCTCCAGGCGTGGACCGATCAATTGTAAAAGGCGATCACCGACCTGATGCCCCAAGGTATCGTTGATCTCTTTAAAACGATCCAGATCAATCAGCATCAAGGCACACAAATGCCCTTCTTCGCGATGGTGAATCCAATGGTCGATCTCGCGATAGAGTTTGATTCTGTTAGGCAACTTGGTGAGTGCGTCATGAGTGGACTGATATGCAAGACGATCTTCATAACGTTTGCGTGCAGTAATATCTTTGGTCGTTCCCCAGACGCGGCGCAGCAAACCATTTTCTACCACACCAACACAGGAAATTTGATAGCACAGGCGACGGCCTTTGTTATCTTCACGCACGATATCGTGATCAACCAATTGATAACTTTTTCCCACGAAGTGGTGCAGATCAAACAGGTAGTTTTGTGAACCGCTTTCCACCAAACCTGAGCCCAGAATTTCGTTGATATCCTGCGCACCCAGCATTCGCACCAGCACGTTGTTGCACTCAGACAACCGTGCGCTCTGCGCAATATCTGTTACCTGTTGTTCCAATTCCGCCGTTGTGTCGACCGGCGGAATCATGTCGTAACACCAGATGGCTTCAGAGCTGTTGGCGATGAACGCTTTGTAACGCGCTTCGCTTTCTTCAAGGGCGCGCTCTTTAATTAAATTGTCAGTAATATCTGTCATCACCAACAACAATCCGCTGACTTGACCGGCGTTGTCCAGGGTGGGAATTTTATCGACGGTAAACCAACACTGCGCACCATCAACGTGGGTACTTTCGATGGATTTCAGTATGGGTTGACCCGTGCGAATCACTTGCATGATTTCACGTTGACGCTCCGCCGGATCATCCCAAAAACGAGCAACTTCGATAAAACTCTTTCCGGCTGCAGCATCACCAATCAATTTAAGTGCTAATAAATTACTGTCCTTGATCATGCCCCAACGATCCAGGTACCAGATCGCCGAATGCATGGAATCCAGAAGTAGATGTAATTCTTTGCGTTGATTTTCCAAGGTTTCCTCAATCGCTTTTTGACGGCTGATTTCTGTCAACACCTGGCCCACGCCAACAACATTATCCGCCGCATCCTTAACCGGAAAACGGGCACTGACAAAGGTACTTCTATACTTTTCGCCCTGTGCGCCATCCTGCGCGGGTAATATTTCCTCCGCTTGCGCCACATCATGGCCTTGCAGTATTTGTTGGTCCTGCCAGGCAAGCCGCGCTGCCGTAGCCGGGTCAAATAATTCCGCATCCGTTTTACCGCATATTTCTTCGAGGTCACGACCGAGCCAGGATGAAAAACTCTGGTTTACCAACAGATAATGTCCCGTTACCGACTTGACAGTAATCAGGCTCCGGGAATTATTAATCAAGCTGTAAAGTAATTGATCCTGTTGCTGTAAAGCTTCGCTGGCACCCAACTCCAGCGAACAGTCCTGTATCTGCACCAGCATGCGGGCTACCTTGCCATTGCGATTTTTCAACGGCAAAAAGTGCGCGCGCAGATAGAGCTTTGGTTTATCCAATAATTTATTGCGGTGGAGATGACCCAACGGATAATACAGATCAAGACTGGTACTTTGCCCTTGTTCATATGCCTGCTTGATGCGCGTGTGTGCATGAATCTCGGCGCTGATGTTTTTGTCTTTGAATAAATTGTAGTGCCCAATTGCCCTGATTGCCTGGCGCGGTGTGAGATTGAATAGCTTTTCCAGCGCCTGGTTTTGCTGCAATACGATGCCAGCGCTGTCCGTCATGATGCTGGGAACCGGACTTTCAGCAAACAAATTCCCTAACCATTGTTGAATCGTCTCCGGGCCGGGATTGGCCAGCCAATGGTTGCTGCTAACCACAATGCCCTGAAAACAAGGCCCCGTTTCGCTGTGGGTATCACCGGTTATTCGACCGATAAAACGCAAACGCGGTGAGTTCACCAAGGCAGCGAGGCGCACTTCGCATGAGTGCATGTGCGCTGGCTGTTGGGAAGATTGCGTAAGTGTGTTAATGCCAAAAGTTTTCTGAAAGATATAGCTGTCTGCCGCCGGCATAAGCGCCAAGAGATCGTCGATTCTGGCAAGCGGTACAACCAGTTCCGGCAACAGATCGTAGAAGTGCGCGGACATCTGGAGTTCACCGCTCTGCGGTCGCAGGCACCATACCGCCATTTCCGAGGCATACAACGCACTGTCGAACTGCAAACCCGCTTGTTTCAATGGTTGATTCAGAAGTGAAACCCTTTGTCACTGACCGCTGATAGCCATAAGTGTAGACAAGAATTATCGGACTGCCGATGAAATGAAAAAATGGCCGAAATGCCAATGAAGATCGCTGGCATTCTGTTAAGAAGTGTGAATTTTTTATTCGGGAAAATGCTCTCGGGTGGACAAAAACCCGGCAAACTTATCTAACGCAGCCCTCGCCTTACTCAATAATGTGGCGGCCGCTCGTCGAGCGGTTTTTCGTCACCCTGTTCCTGTTGATAAAGCGCGTCATCAAGACGCTTGGCCAGCAGGCGCAACTGTTGTTGCAACGTCACGATTTCCTGGTCTTGTTTGGCAACCACCTGATTCAGTTGCGTAAGGGTATCCTCCTGAAAGGCAACCCGGGTTTGCAACTCAACCAATTGTTCTTGAAGTTCGTTCACAGCAATTCCCCTATCAAGCATTAATCACATGTTGATACGCCGCATCAATCAACCGGACGGCGCGATGATCGATCAATAAACTTTGGCCCATGCGGGAGGTTATGTAACCAAAACCCAGACCGTAATCCGGGTCCGAAAAGCCCAGCGAGCCACCAGCACCCGGATGGCCGAACGCCGCTGCCCCCCGCCCAAAGCGGCAATCCGGGCGATCCTGGGGCAACATAAACCCGTGGCCAAAACGCAGACGCAACCCCAGCACACGATCATCCTCAGCCGACAGTTCTTGCGAGCAAAGCTGGCTTTGTGCCGGTGACAACAGTTCCACGTCGCCCAAGCGCCCCTCGTTGGCTAGTGCGCCGAAAACCCTGGCCAATGCCACCGCATTGGCATGGCCATTGGCCGCCGGAATCTGTGCCTGCCGCCAGGCCGGGCTATTGGTAGCCGTCATAAAACTCACCGGATTGCCGAATGCCCGGTTGGTCACCCCCCTCGGATCAGCTTTCATAATCTTGCCCAATGCCATGCTATCCGCACCATTGCTGTTGATGATCAATCCGTTGGGATTTTTCAAGGGTGCGGTATCTGCCAAATAGATTTGCTGTTCCGGTGGTACACCAAACCGGCAGCGAATGCCCAAAGGCTGGGCCACTTCGCGCTGAAAGTATTCATCGAAGCTGGCACAACCACTGGTTCGTTTAATCAACTCACCGAGAATCCAGCCGTAAATAAAGGGGGAATAGCCCTGGGCTGTGCCGGGTTCCCACCAGGGGTTTAATGTGGCAATTTCGTCTATCATTTTTTGCCAGTTGAAGATGTCTTCGTATTCGAGCAAACCGCGAAAAGCTGAAAGACCGGTGCGGTGACACATCACCTGGCGAATAGTGATATCACCTTTATTTTCCTCCGCAAACTCCGGCCAATAATCCGCTACCGGTTTATCCAGGACAAGCGAGCCACGCTCTGCCAATTGCAGTACACACAATGCCACTAGCGCCTTACCGGCAGAGAATATATTGACACAGGTATTCTCCTGCCAGGGCTGGCCTGCTACGCCAGCACTCTGATTGTCACGGGTGCCAGCCCAGATATTGACAACTGGCTCACCAAAGCGATAAATCGCCAGCGCTGCGCCCTGCTCACCCATCTCGGTAAAATTGCGCGAGAACGCTTCAACGACCGGTTCCCAGGCTTTATCCCATTTTCCTTCAATCATGTGCTTGCTCCGTCGCTTGTTCATCTGCCACAGCCGGGCCGGGGAGACTGGCAAAGTAATAACTCAATGCCAGAATGTCTTCATCATCCATACTCTTTGCGATCGAACTCATCATCGGGTTCTCCCGGGTTCCATCACGGAATGCGCGCAACTGCTCCGCCAGGTACACCTGTGGACGGCCGGCGATGGAAGGGTAAGAAGCCACCCGTGAGATGCCCCTGGGTCCGTGGCACCCCACGCACATACGCGCTATCTGGCTACCCATCTGGACCCGTTGTTCTTCCTGGGACAGCGTTGTTGCCGCCGATGGCGATTGCTTTGAACAGGCCAGTAAGACCAGCGAGAATCCGACAGCGCCAATGGCGCGGGACAGAATGAATAAGTTAGTCAGCTTCACACGGATACCTGATCATTGGTTATGAATTGAAAACGCGCAGGATTCTAACACTGCTCGCCCGGCACGACCCAAGCCAATTGCGTTATCATCAACGTCTGTCTAACGCTCGTCTACTGGGGGATCTTTATGAGTAAAAACAGCCGCCTGGTTTACTCCACCGAAACCGGTCGTATCAAAGAAGAAAAAGGCTCGCCCCAACCGACACCTAAAGGCGACGGTATTGTGCGGATTCGTCGTGAAACCGCCGGCCGTAACGGCAAAGGCGTCACCACGATCAGCGGTATCCCGACAACTGGTGATGCGTTGAAAAATATCGCCAAGCAACTTAAACAACTCTGCGGAGGTGGCGGCGCGGTGAAGGATGATGTCATCGAAATCCAGGGGGATCACCGCGATAAGATCAAGGCCGATCTGGAAAAACGCGGCTACACCGTCAAGCTTGCCGGTGGCTGAGATGGACAATACTCAACCCGATTCCCAACTGTTGCGCGACCTCGTCACTCAGGAAATGCCCTTCGGCAAATACCAGGGCCGCCTGCTGGCCGACTTACCGGAACCCTATC
>CAMPIG010000213.1 GCA_946886255.1 uncultured Cellvibrio sp.
TGAAATTTTTATTATTTCCCACAACTTTCTGCACAGAAATATCTATCATCACTGTGCCGAGATTTTTACCAAACCAACCGGGTTCTTTAATATCCCACCAACGTCGAATCAGATTCCCATACTGGGGATCATCAAATCTGGAAAGATCAGAAATATCCAGCACTTCCACCATATCCCCGGCAGGCATATCCTTGCTGAAATCTTCTGGTATTGCGAAATGGAAGACATTGCCTGATAAATTAATCTGATGCGGATAAAGTTTGTTTTTTTCTGCTTGTGCAGATCCGGAAAACATGCCGGTTAGTATAGATAGCATAATAAGTACCAAGGTGGTTTTACGCTTCAGCGAGCAGGTTTGATTGACGTTCTTTAGCACCAACATATATCTAGCGGCTCATGGCAAATAATTTGGTTTAGATTTCTTGGCAATGCTTGTTTCGATCTTATTAAAAACCTTTTGAATAGCATTACGCCCCTTACCCGGTCCGTTTTCCATATTATGACGCCAGGATTCCTGGCTTTGCATTAATGTATGCGGACTTTGTAATACCGAGCCGGACATAACATGATTACTGTATAGCACTGCGCCAAGAATTTTTCGCGGATTGAGTGTGTTCATGCCGATGATATTAGGCACCAAGTCGTAATCGTTACTACGAATGGCCAGTACTGTTACGCCAGCACGGGAAAATAACGGTTTTGATCGAAGATTATTATTGGCGCTACCGTGAAAGGCAATGCTGTGTTTGTCGAGCAATTTGCCTTTTTCTGGCGCGCGCAGGCCATTTAACCGCCCTCTGTTAAACATCCAGCTACTGGAGCCATTTAACAAATAGCGCACAGCTTCGGCAAAAATTACGCCACCCTGACTGTGGGCGACCCATTGGGTTTTGTTATCTTGCGCTTGAGTATCGGCGAGCACTTTGGCGAAGTGGCGGGTAACCGTCGTGGTGATACCCATTTTGTCACGAAAAGATTCCCAGGTGTCACCGATACCACCAACGCTGGGATTATGGAATAAGGTATATTCCTGCAAATTTTTAAATTCGTATTCGAGATGCGCGCCCATCAACCAGGTGGCTTTTGTCAGGTTATTGGATTGACCATTAACGGCGGCGTATGCGGTTGAAATTTGTTCTGCCTTGCCGTTAACTTGCCAAATTCCCTGATTATTTTTCTTGATGCGGTAAAGCCCAGCCTGCTCCAGTCGATCACGCTGTTTTTGCAGTCTGTTTACTAATTGGATGTTATAAACAACCACCTCTCCATTAGCGATGCGATAGTCCACCCGATAAGCATCATTTTCTAACATATAAGTGGAAATACTACCTTTAAGAACCTTTGAATCAGGAGATCTAGGGAGGGAGCGTAAACTTCTTAGAAGGTCGTCGAGACGAGAATAGTAATATGTCGCTAACTCTTGCACACGCACAAATTCTGCATAGCCAGTTAGCCTTATTTGATAACCAGCAACTACCGGACCTTGATCTACAGTGCTTACAAATCTGCTGATACTTTGAGAATTCAACATCGCCGCATGCTGGGGCGATGTCTGCACGGCGCCGTGCTTTAATAATAACTGGGTGTGTATATCCTGGCTGGTATCCATAAATTAATCCTTTAACAAATAATACTTTCCGCTATCCCGGCAGTCCTTTTTATGTCGCACGAATGATGAACGAATACGCGCGAGATTTCAATTCTCAATCAAATACTATTGAATTTTTTCTCCCTGAAAAAATTTGCCCCGCTTACGCAGGGCAAAAAAAATATTATAGGGTGTGGTTAGGTCACCGGTGTCGATATGGTGCCATTACATATCGGCTGAAACGCGGTGAGACGATCCATCATGGCTGCACTGCCTAAACCATGCGTGGGAAATAGCAGCGGAAACTGGCCTTGCTCGTTGTGCAAAGCCATGTAATTTAATATCACCATCTCTACCAGCAAGTTCACATTATTGGCGACCGGGCTTGAGGCAGTTTCAACATCACCACTGGCACGCATGTAGCCAATCTGCTGATGCTGCGCCTGTTCAGCGGCGGTACCACCGATTAATGCCGGACGACCGGCAGGGTTGTACACCAGAAAGAATGAAGACGCCGTTTGTTGATCATCACCGGTCCAGACGCCTTTGCCGCGCCCTTCTTCCGACATATCCAACATACCGTTGCTGAACACTGATCCATCACTGAACACATAAATCATCAGGGGCACGCCTTTGCGGGCGGCGTACTCCAGACAGGCACCGATACAACGGCCCGCGCGCAGGTCGCGTTGTTCGCCGGTAGAGCGGTCACCCGTGTGGTAATCGTAACCACCCATGGTGACGGTGCCGGCACCGGCATAACCCTCTACTACCAACTTCATTACCGAGGCGGTTTTGCGGAATTCACCGTCGCCATCAAACTCTGCATCACTGAATACACCGGTAGGGCCGACGATATCCGGATCAGCTTCGGGGTTGATGGCGGAAGGATTGCCGAAGCGGTCGGCCAGGTCAGCACTTTTCACATAACCGCAGCGCATCATTTCTTTCAGGACTTCGTCTTTGGTCGCGCCAGTGCCGGGATTGACGTGATTCAATTTGCTGTCACTGATGCGATAGATGGATTCCATCACCGACACGGTATCTTCCTGGCTGAGCAAGCCGACCAGATCACCTACGTCCACCAGGCCGGTCACGTCGCGCGGATTATCAACTTTAGTCGGCCGCACTTCGGGGTTGATCATCATCGCCGGTGCCATGGAATTACCACCGGAATCACCGGCGCGGGAACCGATCAATGCCAGCAGTGAACCGTTGGAGCCAGCACGATTGATACCGTACATGGGGTTGTGAGGGTTGTTGCCGGTGTCATTTTCCGAGCGTGCTGGAATCACTGCGCCATTGGTTGCCGGCGCTGCGGCGATTGCCTTTTCGAGAATGCCGCGCAGCATCTGACTATCAGAATGGAACGCCAGGCCAAGGTCGGTATTGATGAAGTTACCCACCGATGCATTCGGCACCATCTCCGCCGGTAACCCTTGTTTGCTGTACCCACTGGCAGTCAGAAAATCCAGCTGACCGTTTTGTTTGCCTACCAACACGTTGGAACCGGCGATGTTGGCACCGCCAGCCAAATCAAAACAAATAAAAGGAATCTTACCTGCGCCTTGTGCAGCGATACCGCAGGCATCACGAGCTGCCGAGACATCAGCAGAAAGCGCCGCTTCAGCTTTGCGCGGATTGGCGAACAAACTGAACACCGAGCCGCCGAGAACCGTACCGAAACCTGCTTTAAAACCCTGCGCAATCAATTCACGCCGGGACACCGGCCGCCGGTGGCTGTTGAGGAGCAACGGCGCATCGGGGTGGAGTGGAGGTCTGCGTTTAGCCATGGTATTTCCTTCGCTACTGGGTATCGTAGTCGTTGTGTCGTAATCGTTTATAAGCCTGAAGGCTGAGCCTCGTTATTGGAGCAGCATCACAGCGCCGCCGAATGCCGCCGCGCAGGTTGCCATCACCACATCTGTGGTGCCGGTACTGCCCGCTGTCATTCGATCAATCAGCTGATTTAACTCCAACCGCAATTCATCCGGGTCAGCCTGGACATCCAACTTGCTGCCATCAATTTCATGGGCCAATAATTTTTCAAGCAAGGGTTCAATAACCTGTTCGCGACCCGTGACGGTGAAAGCGGCACCCGGTGCTGCACCGAAATTAAAGCCGGGGAAGAAACTGGTCCGGCGACTGGTGTCATTAACCAGCGCATTGCAATAAGACACCGTCAGCTGCGTCACCCCCATCTGATGGGCGGCCAGGAAGCCTTCCATATTGGGAACCGTGGGTAATTGTTGCTGCACATTGGTGTAAGTTGCAGCCACGGCAGTGGCAGTAGCCGGTACCGTTGTCAGGGTGGACAAGGTCGCATTGATTTCCGCAAAGGTACGCAGGCCAATCACAGCCTGACCTTCTACGTCAGACGGCGCTACCGGCGAAGGTACGCCAGGCTCGGGGCGCTCATAACTGTGGGTGCCGATGCGATCAAAAGTCAGGAAAAATTCATCCAGATCCGGGCCGCGTTTGGCTTCGACAACTGTACCCAAGTTCGACAGTACTTGCCGCCCTTCAATCATCTGATCCTGCCGTAATTCGGTACTCAGGTTGGCAAACACTTGTCCCACCATCACCTCGGCACCGTTGATGCCGATGCGGATACCCTCAAGATCAACGCCACCATTCATTTGAGCGGTCGTACCGGTTTCCGGGTCTGCAAGAATGGTGAAAAACGGCTGGTTAAACAGGTAGCCAAAATCATCAAACTGCTGCACTTCAAACACAATAAAGCTGAGCGGCACATCGATCAGTTCGGAAATGTTGAACAGCAACAGGTAGCGCGCGCCCACCCCCACTTCGAAATTTTTCACGATGTCTTCTGCGGCCATGGCCCGATTGTGGATACCGAGGAAGCGAATGCTGCCTTGCCACATACGGTTGTTCGAAGTTTCGTTACCTACCACCAATGCATAGCTATCGTTCCAATCAGCCAACACAGCGCCCGGTGTCGGATCTTCATCGCCGGTATATTCGCCGTTGACATAGATGCGGCGACCATTCACGGGATCAAAGGTAGCCACCACATGCTGCAGTGTGGCTTGCAGACGTTCGTCATTATCGGCAGTGGCCAACTCAACCAGGCCATTGGCATCGCTCAGATTGGTGCGATTCATAAAGCTGTAGTTGTAGTTGTACTGCCCAAGGGTGAAGTTGCGTTCGGTTGCCGTGCCCGAGAGACTGACAATGCGTGCGGGGTTATTATCGTTATCACCTTGGGCGACGTTATCGGGAATAACCCAGGCTTCGATACTGTATTCCCCGGCACCGCGAATCAGGTTATAGATTTTGCGGCTGCTGCCAGCTGATGCCTGGGCTTTGCCACCGTCGTTGAAGCGAACACCCCAGGCGCTGCTCCAGCCCACATTACCGAACAGGTTCAGGTTGGTGGCTGGCTCCACGCCGCTGGTATCGTATGCGATGGTGCCGGTGCCGGTTTTAAATTCGTATTTGGCGATAAGGTCGGTATCGATGCGACCGCCGCTACTGACGACGAACGCATCAGCCAGACCAACCGCTTTACTCATGATCAGATCTTCATCGATCACTGTCGACTCAATGGTGTCAGCGAACGCCTGGATAGCATTGCGCATGGCAGTCGCGCTGGCCGCACAATCGTTATCCCAGCAGTTATGGAAATCTGTCCCCAGACGCTGTACAAACCGCGAAGCGCCTGGATTGTCTAACCGCATACGCGCCTTGGCAGCGTCATAAGCCACAGCAACATCGGTACTACTGAAATAGGGTTGTTGACGGGTGATCGCGCCTTCCGCATGGCAGCTGCCGCAATATTCGGTCAACAGTGGGTAAACGGTGGAGGTGAAACCGGCGGGGGAATCAGGGAAACTCTTACTGTCACTGACATCGCGCTCTTCGGGCGGTGTCAGGACGATGGAATTCGCTTCGGTTCCGCTGTTTTCTGCCCATGCAGCAATCCAGGTGGTGATGATATCGCCGCATACAACCGGATCAGCTTCCCAGCAGTTGTGCCCACCGACCACACGGCTCACCAGACGCGACATGGAAGGGTTACCCAAATCCACTAAACCGTTGTCAATTACCGCCGCGTAGGCAAGATTGATGTCATCCCCTCGGGCAAAGGTCGGTTGCTGACCATTATCACCATGACAACTACCGCAGCGATCTGGCGGCGCGATATTGACCCACAGACGTGTCTGGAACTTGAGCACATCGTCAGTGGCAGCCGGATTAGTGCCTTTGTAAACGAAGTCGTCGTTTGTTCCGCCATTATTGGGTGGTGGTTCCGTAACGGTATCGGCACCGCTGCCAGAACCACCACAACCCGCCAATGCCAGCAAGGTGGTGAAAAGCAGCGAGAGCACAAGCAGCCCTGGGCGGTAGTGACCGCGAGAGTTGAAATTTTGTTGGCTCATTGTGTCCACGGTATTTACCTGATGTTTTTAATCTTGGGCCGGTTGCCTACAGCACCGGCATTCCCACGTCTGGCGGCTCTGGATCAGGGCCCTTTGCAATAATCAGCGGTCTCGATAAACACCTGCTTCAGGTTGTAACCACTGCTGGCAAAGCTATCGGTAATAGCCTCAAGCTCCGCGCGATCAGTAGCATCGGCAGGACGGCGCAGACAGACATTGCGAAATACTTTTTCTACCTGACAGTGGGCAAAAGCCCGGCTGTGAGCCAGTTCCATACCCATGGTTTTTGCGCCGTTGCCAGTACCGGAAAGCCCGGCATCCCAACCCAGCGCTGCGTTCTGGCCTTTACGCCAATAGTTCTGCCACTGGTCGTTCGGCGTGACAAAGCCATAACGGAAAGTCGAGGAGTTAATGTGATATTTCTTCTCTACCCGACTGTTGGTATCCGGGTCGATATCCGCTTCGGTGTTGTAGTGGATACTGCCATTGAGGCCTTCCGGGTCAGCGTCAATATCAAATTCATAGTCGTAATAAGCGAATGCCTGAGCCATGGGGTCCATGCCGTTGTGGCAACCGATGCAGCTGTTCAGGAAGACGCGACTATCACCGCCGGGACTGCGGCTGACATCCTGGCGAATACGGTCCGGCACCAGAGACGTGTCATGCACTTGCTCCAGGTCACGGCAGAGGTGGTTTAGCAGGGTGAAACGAAACATGGCGCGGTTCGTACCGGCAATAAAAAATGCCTTGGCTGCTGCGCGGGTGGTCAGCACACCGGAGGTGGCATTGGCTGGCAAATTGTTAACAGAAGACTGGGCACGGCGGATCAAGGTGTTCTTTAAACTGTGACCTGCAGTTTCCAGTGCTTCATAGTGGTTATTGTTGTTATTGGCATAGGCGGGCAAACCGCCTGCGTTGCTGGTATAGAGCACGTCGTCATAGAGGATCTTGCGGAAGTCATCTTCATCGCGCACCAGACCAATAAAGGTGGCGGTGTAGTCATTCAGTGGCGCGAAGACGGTTTGTTCGCGATTGGTCCAGGGTGTGGCCATATTCTTGAGTGTAACGCTGTAGAAGGCTTCGTTATCCATCGCCACTTCGACAGCACCCGCTACGTCATTGGTGCTGATAAGATTGGCCATCTGCAAGAGTACGGCTTCTGAGGGCGGTACCCCGGCAATGCGATTGTGTATTTGCAATGCCTGTTCCCGGGGACCGGCCAGAGCGATGGACGCAAACAGGGAAACCAGCAATAGGGCACCGGACATCATTCGGCGATGCGCAGAAGGAAGCCATCCGGCAGGTCTGCCAGATGAAAAAAAGGCTTGTGTGGTCACGGCTGCTCCAGATTTTTGTTCTGCCTCGACTGAAAAATCAGTCTAGCAGGCTAATTGTTCGGCAATGATTATATGTCGCCGAACGGTATAAACCTGTGGCTCGCTTGCATCCACATTGTCGACCGGTTCACAGATTCGTTAATACGCGCCACCTTCGGTGCTGCTCCGCCATCGACGAAACAGCCAGAAGCATAGAATTCAGCTATTTTTAGAAGCCAGCTTGTTGCAGAAATCTGTTTGAAAGGTATTTGGCAACGGTTGTGAAAGCGTGACCAGATCGAGAGATTGGCGCCAAGCCTTATCTGAGAATGTGGCTCCGTGCGGCGACATTCCATTCAGCCGCCAGCGTCCACCGGACATCGGCCGGCAATAACGACTCGCGGCAATTGACTGCCATGATTGAGCTATCATCCCCAACCCGTTTCTTGTGCAGGGCAAAACGCCATGATCCACCATCTCCGTTTATCGCTTATACACAGCTCGCCTCTGTGGCTTGTCTGCTTGTTGGTTACCGCCTGCGGAGGCGGAGGTGGCGGCAGTGAGGGCGGCGGCCAAAGTCCGGACCCGGTCACAGTGGACTTGCCGGTGGCGTTTATTGATCGTCCCTTGCCGACCGATGAAGACGACCCTGAAACCTTGCTGCCCCTGGATATTCTCGACCCGGCCGCCTTTAACCCCGGTGCCGAAATTTTTGTAAAACCTCGTGCTACGGCGCTGGCC
>CAMPIG010000214.1 GCA_946886255.1 uncultured Cellvibrio sp.
TACCTGCAGTAGCCAACCGGCACCTTACGGTGTCGTGGGCGGTACGAGTTCAGCTTCAAACAGCAGTGCGCCACCCGCGAGCAGTTCTTCTGCGGCCAATTCTTCCGTCAGCGGTGGCCAGGTGTGTAACTGGTGGGGTACGCGTTATCCACTGTGTGCGGTAACGCAAAGCGGTTGGGGTTGGGAAAATCAAACCAGTTGTATTTCCCGCTCAACGTGCAGCACGCAGCCTTCGCCTTACGGTATTACTAATTAGTGTGATGTGTTGTGGACGATAAACGAGTGGGGAAATTTATCATAGATAGGATTTCTTATTCCGTTTTTCGTTAGCGTATTTGTTTCGAAAACACATACATACTTCCCTGTAGCTCCCTCAATTCATCCCTGAATTGAGGGTTTCGAAACAAATACGCTACCGCCAAACTCGCATTGTGCTTACTGCGTTGCTTCCTGATTAACTTGCAGAGTGAAATCACCAAGTTGTAGATACTTCCAGCGTGGGTTGGCGGTTTTTAATTTTCGTTGTTGTAAGGCATCGATCAATTCTTTTGCGTTGTATTCCTGCTTATCGAGCCGGCTCACGGTGAGTTTTTCCCATATGTCTCCTTGCTGGGTAAATAGCGAAAAATTCGGGAAGCGTTCCGCAATATCCACTAGCAAATAATCTTCACTGCCGTCCTCATCCAGATCAATTGATATCAGGTAATAATCTTTTATGTTGCGCAGGCGCCAATGGTTGCTGGTCAAGTCGGCGTAGATGGCATCGGCCAGTGCGGTGGGGATGGTGTGTTCGGGGAGAACGCGAATGGCTTTGAAAAGTTGCTCTTTATCAATCGGATTTGTCTTGCTTTTCGGGTTACGGTAGAGGCTGTCGATGGCAATCGCAATGGCTGGGTGACTCTCGTTAAAGTCTTGTTTGAGCTGTTGCAAGGCTTCGTAGCCTGGCTTCATCAATTCACGGCGAAAATAGTGAATATCAAAGTCTTCGGGCTTCACCTTGCCGGATTCCAATTGCGCCAATTGGCTATTGACCGATAGCTTGCGAAAATCCACCAGCGGCGAATTGATCAGGATCATCGTGCACAGCAATAAAACTCCCATGCGCACATTGACCCAGCTTAACCTGTGCAGCCAGGCATCGCGTTGTTTGAGAATGCCCCAGAGATAGCCCACGGAAAACAGTGCGAGAAAACCCCAGACCAGAAATCCCCAGCAGCGATCTACCGTCCATCCATATTGTTGTACGCGCAAACTCAAACCATAAAAAGCAATGGCGCTATATATCGGCAACAGAGCAATGCCGAGATAAATAAAACGGTGGATAAATAGCGGATAAGGTCGGGTGTCAGGGTCATCCTGGTAAACCGCATTGAGAAAAAATAACATCAATGCCTGCATACACAAGATCAATGCACTGCCGCTGTTGGTTTCCCATAAAGGGTCGAGGCCGGTGAAGGGTAAGGTAATCAAAAACAGGATCGAAACCAGCGTCAGGATAACCAGCAAAAATTTCATCAGAGCTTGCTGAATGCGCGTGATGGTATCGATAACCTTGTACTGGCTGCGGAAGATAATCACCCCGAAACCGTGAGCTAAGGACAATGCCGGATAATAAAACCAGGGCTCTTTGAATAAGTCATCAAAGAAGTCAATCTTGATCACTTTAAACAATTCCGCCCACAGGCTGAGGATGCCCCACACGCACAGCGTAAATAGCAGCGCGAGACCAACGGTTAAAAAATTCCGCCAGGAAAAACGAAACAGGTCTGCATAACTAAAGGGATTTCCCGTGGCGCGCTGCTGGGCATACATCAGGAGTTTGAAACTGGCGATGCCCAGTGTAGAAACATAAGCCACCAGGGAGCCGGTAAAACGCAGGTGTTCCAGAGGAATCACCTGGCTACCCATATAGTATCCCGTGAGGCCGCATAGCAGTGTGAAGGGGGCAACCCAGCGCAGGATAGTTCGCCAGTTGTCCAGCGTTAACGATAACAGCAACATCCATGGGCCGATAATGACCATGCTATAAAAACAGAACAGCCATTGGGGATGCTGGTACGGCCAGAAGGTAAATTCGATGGCCTGGTGCAAGATAAGTAACAGCAGGCCTTGCATGAGGGCAATGGCCAGCAATAATTTTCGCGGCAGGTTTATTTCCATAATATGATGTGTCCTGTCATTGATCTGATGTGCCTTATCCTAGGGCCTGGAAACTGAATTGGGTAGTGGCAGCTTTTTAACAGGTGTATATCGAGGAACGGCCGTGCGCGATCTTATCGTCAACCTCATGATTTCTCCCGACGAATATCAGCGCCTCTACCAGGGCGCGGTGCGGGATGTTCTGGCGACCAGTATGGATGGCCGACGGGTGCGTTTCCCGGCGATGATTCTGCGGCCCTATGTCACACACTTGGGTATTCGTGGGCGTTTTCGCATCCTGTTTGATGAAAACCACCGCTTCCAGGGGATTGAAAAAATCGACTAGGGCGGGTGAATCCAGTATCCTTGCGCGCAGTTTTCAGCCTTCCAATAGCCTCTAGTGACAGCCTGTAATGACGCCTATGTACTCAACGCTCAGAAACCTATTGTTCCGTCTTGATCCCGAAGTTTCCCATGAATTCAGCCTCGATATGCTGGGTGCTGCCGAGCGCCTGAAGTTGCTGGAGCTGTTTATCTCACCGCCAGCCTACAATCCGGTAGAGGTCATGGGCCTGCGTTTCCCCAATCCTGTGGGTCTGGCTGCGGGGCTCGACAAAAATGGCGATTACTTCAATGCTTTGGGTGCTTTGGGGTTTGGCTTTGTTGAGATAGGTACGGTAACCCCGCGCCCACAACCGGGCAATCCGCTGCCGCGTCTGTTTCGCATTCCAGAGCGGGAAGCAATCATCAACCGTATGGGTTTCAACAACAAGGGTGTGGATCATCTGGTTGCCCAGGTACGCAAGCGTCGCTATCAAGGAATACTGGGGATTAATATTGGCAAGAATGCCTCCACTCCGGTGGAGAATGCGGCAGATGATTACTTGATCGGTATGCGCAAAGTCTATGGCCATGCGGATTACATCACCGTCAATGTGTCCTCTCCCAATACCCCCGGTCTACGGGATCTGCAATTTGGCGACAGCCTCAATCGCTTGCTGGAGACACTGAAAAAAGAACAACTGGCGCTGCAGAAAATCCATCAGCGGTATGTCCCAGTCGCGGTCAAGATTGCGCCGGATATGGACGATATTGCCATTGCCCAAGTTGCTGCTGCCCTGACCGAGCAGGGAATGGACGGGGTGATTGCGACAAACACGACTATCGGGCGTGAGGGTGTGGAAGGCTGCACTAATAGTGAAGAGGCTGGTGGCCTGAGCGGTTTGCCGGTACGCGATAAAAGCACTCATGTGATTGCTGGCCTGCGCAGCCATGTGGGCGGCAAGCTGCCGATCATCGGTGTTGGTGGCATCTTTGATGGTCCCAGCGCCGTAGAGAAGATCAAGGCAGGCGCCAGTCTGGTACAGATATACAGCGGGTTTATTTATCGTGGTCCGGCAGTGGTTAACGAGGCTGCCAGCGCTATCGCGCAGATGGAAAAATAAATGGATCTTACGGTTGTTAATCCAGCATTTTATCGATGCTTTTTATTCAAGCGGATTTCATTGCGCTGAAAAAAAAGAAGCCCGCGAGTAGCGGGCGTTTGGTCATGACCGGAGTCATGGCAGGATTGCCCGAATAGCCGTCGGGCGCGGTTGGGATTGCGTCAGTATCTGATCAAGTACTCATAGGAAGTTGTTGGATATTGCTCAGCTTTTGCACCTGAGCCATGCGATTCAAACCGTCCCATTGGTCAATGCGCGATTCGCGCCATCCATTTAACCATTGCTGTCGAGCGGTACCGCTGTCGTGTGGACACAAACTCCTTGAACGACCTTCAATACCAGCTTTATACCCTTTACTGAATGCGCGTTCTGTTTGGTCACGTTTTTGACGTTTCATCAGTTATAGCACCTCTATGTAACGGTTGTTGCGGTGGTTAGTTTTTGTTTCGCTTTTTGATGCTTCTTACCTTGTATTGCAGATGTTGGAAGTGTCCATCCGTTATTTCAACTCTCCATGGCTAGAATGTTGAATGCACGTTTGGAACGAGGAGTTACAATCACCGTGACGTAATACGTCATATACCCATGCCGTGGCGCCGATGACTGTACTCGGTTGACATCATCCGATTGTCATAAGTTCACGGCGGAAGATCAGTACAACAAAAAAACGCAGCACTTTGAACGATTTTATTTTTATAGCCAGCGCGCTCTATAGTACTTAAAACTCTAGCAAACCGATTTGACAAATCATGAACCCGCATGAGCACTGGGCTGCGCCCTGATGGCGCATATTTCCGCGCGACACATAGGATAACGCATGATCGAACATCAATTTTTTGCTACGTGCCCGAAAGGCATTGAAAATCTCCTGTATAACGAACTGGCCGACCTGAGCGCGACCGAGTTGCGCGAAACTATCGCCGGCGTCTATTTTCATGCATCACAGGAAACCGCTTATCGCATTTGTTTGTGGAGTCGTCTGGCCAATAAAATTTTGTTGCCCTTGGCCAACTTTACTGTGAACAGTCAGGAAGAGTTGTATCAGGGCGTGCGCGATTTGCCTTGGCAGGACCATCTAAATCCGGGCGGTTCGTTGTTGGTGGATTTTACCGGCACCAATGACGCCATTCGCAATACACAATTCGGTGCGGTAAAAGTGAAAGATGCCATCGTCGATTGTTTGCGTGATTTCAGTGGCGAGCGTCCGTCAGTGGCAAAACGTGATCCGGATTTGCGCGTGAATGCGCGGCTTGCAAAAGATAAATTGGTGATCAGTATAGATTTGTCCGGTGAAAGTTTGCATCGACGCGGCTATCGCATCAAGCAGGGTAATGCACCGTTAAAAGAAAATCTTGCCGCCGGTATTTTATTACGCGCTGGTTGGCCTGCAGTGGCGGCGGAGGGTGGCGCGCTACTCGATCCGATGTGCGGTTCGGGAACCTTGTTAATTGAAGCGGCGATGATGGCTGCTGATATTGCGCCGGGCTTGGGTCGCGCAAGTTTTGGTTTTGAACGCTGGTTGAATCATCGCAATGATATTTGGCTGTCGCTGCGCGAAGAAGCTTTTGACCGTCAGCGCGATGGTTTGGCAAAAGCCTTACCGGAAATTCGCGGCTACGACGCTGATGTAAAAGTGATTCGCGCTGCCGAAGAAAATATTGTCAGTGCTGAGTTGGATCATTGGCTCCGCGTCAGCCGCAAGGAGCTGGCTGAGTTTAAAAAGCCGACTCATGCACCCATGGATTATGGCCTGGTCATTTGTAATCCACCTTACGGTGAACGCTTGGGGGAGATTGAGTCCTTGAAACTCCTGTACGCCCACATGGGTGAGCGGTTGCGCAATGAGTTTCAAGGGTGGCGTGCCGCCATCTTTACCGGCAATCCCGATTTGGGCAAGCAAATGGGATTGCGCGCTGAGAAAAAATACAAGCTCTTTAACGGAACCATCGCCAGCGAGGTTTTATTATTTAACATTGACCGTGACGCCTTTGTTCAAAGCCGTGTAGAGCAGGACGGGCGCTTCAGCAAGGATGATCGCGAGCGGCAAATCGCCGAGGAAAAGGTCAAGGTCGAAGATAAAGCGGCGCAAGCAGCGGCCCTGACTAACGGCGCGCAGATGCTGGCCAATCGCCTGCAAAAAAACCTGAAACAACTGGATAAGTGGGCGCGAAAAAACAATATCAGCTGTTATCGCCTGTACGATGCCGATATGCCGGAATACGCAGCAGCCATTGATATTTATCGCGGCATTCCGCAGGACGGGCGCAACGAACAGACCTACGTGCACGTACAGGAGTACGCGGCGCCGAAATCTGTTGATGAAGACCGGGCGGCTCAACGCTTTGCGGAGATTGAAATGGCCGTGCCCTTTGCGCTGGATGTGCCGATAAAAAATATCAGCTACAAACAGCGACGCCGCAACAAGGGCAGCGCGCAGTATGAAAAGCTCAGTGATCGTCCTACGGGCGATCTGGTCACTGTTGTTGAGGGCCAATCGCGTTTGCATATTAACTTGTGGCAGTATCTGGATTCGGGGTTATTTCTGGACCATCGCCCGGTGCGCGATCGTATTGAGCAGATAGTAAAAGACAAACGTTTTCTTAATTTATTTTGCTACACCGCAACCGCCAGCGTGCGTGCTGCTATGGCGGGCGCGCGATTTACGGTGAGTGTGGATATGTCCAATACCTATCTGAATTGGGCGCGTAAAAATTTCGCACTGAATGGTTTAAGCGAGTCGCGCAATCGGCTGGAGCAGGCAGATTGTCTAAAGTGGCTGGAAGAAAATACCCAGCAGTTTGATGTGATCCTGCTAGATCCGCCAAGTTTTTCCAATTCCAAACGCATGGAAGATGTGCTGGATATCCAGGCGGACCATGTCACCATGATCCATCATGCCATGCGCGCACTGGCGGAAGACGGAACGTTGATATTCTCTAATAACTTACGCAGTTTCAAATTGGATTACGACGCGCTGAAGGATTACACCATCCAGGATATCAGCGCCCGGACGATTGATCAGGATTTTCAGCGCAACGCAAAGATTCATCAATGTTGGTTAATCAAGCACTGATCCTCGCTCCTGACAACCAGCCTTGGCAGGGTGTCGCCGGTTTGGGGCCTGTGAACGACAGACGACAATTATCATGAAAAAAACTACGCAGGATGTGTTAAAAAATGCGATGATAAAAACGGCCCGCTATTCGCTGTTCGGCATGGTGTTATTGGCCGGACAATCCTCTGCGCAGTCATTTTGTTTTGCATCTGCCAGCAGTTATTACGAGCAGGTTTACTGCGAATTGCAAGCCAGGGGTGAGGCAAAGACTCTACCGCCGTTTTATCAATTTAAGCGCAATGATGCGACTACCCAGGCACTTTTATTGAAGCGACCGGCTGCGCGTATTGGCATCGACTTACCTATGCCCAAGCCTGCGGCAAAAAAAACTACAGCAAAACCTGCATCACAACAGGAGCGAAAACTGCCGGCCTCAGTTGCGCAAAAACCGCAACCAGCAACATCATCATCGCAAGCAGTATCACCATCGATAGCCCCGAAAACCCTCACATCATCTGCTTGCCAACTTAACGGTGAAGCCATGCGCTGTGGCGATCAACAATTTACCTTGATCGGCAATCGCCGCAACCAGCGTCTGGCCCAAGGTGTGCTGGAGGCTGAGAATAAAATGGCCTTGCCGATTTATCACGGCAGCACATCGGATCAAGCCGCCATTGATGCCTATTTGGTACGCGCCTATCGCCAGTACATCGAAAAGATGCATGAGATAGGCTTGGGCGGCGTCACTATGACTTACGGAAAATTCTATTTTTTGTTTTTTGATTTACAGGAAAAGGGGCTGGATTTCAGTCAACGTTTTGAAACCATGTATGGCTTTTTAAAGAAAGATAAAGCCACCATGGGCGTCAGTGAAACCCTGACACCTGACAACCAGCTGAAAGCCGAAGACTGTGATCCGCTGGCCGGGCATATGTGGGTTTGCAGCCGGGCGGGGCGGAATTATTTATACCTCGCAGAGTCGGAATAAGGCGCCATTTCTGCTCGTGGGAAATGTAAATTTGTTTAAAGATCTGCCTGAATATGCACGATGTTCAGACGAGGTTAAGGCTGGCCCGGCAATTCTTACACCGTTTTACAAATTAAGCGGGGCCTTTCCTCTATAGTGATGGCTGAACAGTGACGATGAAAATTTTTATTGTTTTTCTGTGCACTTTCTTTTTTAACAATCCGTATTTCGTGTAACAAAAGGACACTTTATGAATCACTTACTTGCCCTGGTATTATTGTTAACCTCTGCCGTCGCGTTTGCGAACCCTTTGCCCGCCAAGCCACATATTTATGTGGAGGGTTCGGCGGAGATTGAGGTCATCCCCGATGAGATGACTATTACCCTGGGCCTGACATCGGAGAATA